>JBGQDD010000228.1:0-5899 GCA_041495665.1 Candidatus Acidiferrum sp. | reverse complement strand
CGGGGATCAACGCGCTCGGGGGCGGTCCTTCCGGAGGAGTGGCCGTGTGGGCGCATATCGGCGGATTTTTGTTGGGGATGATGGTGACCGGGATGGTGCGGCGAAGGTAGCGGGTAAATCGATATTTTCAGATATTAAAGTATTACTTTAGATTGAAGGGTGCAATTCAATCAGGGACTACATCGCAAGATCGCAGCTGGGCCCCCACAGGACTCGGGGTAACCCGCCGCACCCGAAATGGCGGCGAAGTCACTTAGCGTTGCTGGTTCAGGGCTTCGACGGATTTAATGGCGAGCCAATCGCCGACCTCGACCGTGCGTTTGTCGCCGCCGAGGTCAGGCGGGACGTAGTTCTCACGCAGAGCCGCTCGGACGGCGGTACGGAGTGCCACAGCCTCCGGCTTCCAGCCGAGGAATTCCAGCATCATAGCCGAGGCCAGCACGGATCCAAACGGGTTGGCGATTCCCTTTCCGGCGATATTGGGGGCGGAGCCATGTACCGGCTCTAAGAGTGAGGTCTTGCCCGGGTGAATGTTTCCCGACGGCGCCAGGCCTAGGCCGCCAGCGAGTTGCGCGCCCAGGTCGCTGATAATGTCGCCGAAAAGATTGCAGGTGACGATGACGTCGAACTGCCGAGGGTCGCGGACGATCTCCATCGCCAGGGTATCGATATACAGGTGGCGGGAATCGATGTCCGTGTATTCCTGGCGGACTTGCTTAAAAACTCTCTGCCAGAGATCGTGCGCAAAGGTCATGGCATTGGATTTGTCGCTCATGCAGACGCGCTTCAGGCCGCTCTGGCGGGCGTATTCGAAGGCGTAGCGGATGATGCGCTCGACGCCTTTGCGGGAGTTCACATCCTCCTGAACGGCGATCTCGTCCGGTGTGCCTTTCTTGAAGAACCCGCCAACGCCCACATAGAGGCCCTCGGTGTTCTCGCGCAATACCATCAGACGGATGTCTTTCTCGGTGCGATCGCGCAACGGCGTAAGCCGGTCGTGGAGCAATTCGACGGGCCGGGCGTTGACGTACAGATCGAGCTTGAAGCGAAGGCCCAGCAATATATCGGCGGCATGTTGATTCGAAGGGACGCGAGGATCGCCCAGCGCGCCGAAGAGAATGGCGTCAAACTCGTCGCGCAGCATCTCGACGGCTCCGGCGGGCAGGCTTACGCCTTCGCGGAGATACTTGTCCGCGCCCCAGTCGAATTCGACAAATTCCAGAGGCCGCCTGGCGGCTGCGGTCACCGCTTTCAGCACCTTGACGGCTTGCAGCGTAACCTCCGCCCCGATGCCGTCGCCAGGTATGACCGCGATTCGGGCCGCGGCACCGCCATCGCGCATGGGAATGCCGGGCAAAGTCTTGCCTCCTCAACGGCTGGTCTTCGTGCCGTCCGAAAACTGCGTGAAATGGAACGGCCGAGCTTCTCGCGACTGTGAAGCAATCGCCCCGCTATTCTTCCACCAAAGCCGAGTACGCGCCAGCATTACCAAATTCTGGTGGCCAGCGCGATTCACCAGCGCGATTCACCGGGCGGCAATAACTTTCACGACAGATGCCCGGCCCGATTCAATCCAATAGACGCCGCCGAGCGCAAGAGCCCCGCCGAGCACCTGGCCCCAGGAGCCCTTTTCTCCGAGCCATAAAATTCCGAGAATGGTCGCGACAACAGGCAAGACGTAAGTGAAGGCGCTCAATTGCGAGGCTTCCAGATAGCGCAGCAACCAGAAGTAAAAGACGTAGGCGACCGCCGAGCTGAAAATCGCCATGTAGAACATAGCGGCCCAACCGGTCCACGCGATGGCACGCCAGTGCTCCGCGGAGCCGAGCGTGACAGCTCGATGGATCGCGACAGGCAGGACAATCAGAGCCCCTGCATAGTGGCTGAAGGCCGTCATGGTCAAAGGGTCGTAACGCCCCGCGAGACGTTTGCCAAGCACAACGTACATCGCGAAACCGATCGAGCCGGTCATGGTGATGACGTCGCCCAGCACCGATGGCGAGTGCGTGGAAATACCGTTTTCCGATGCCAGCACGGCAATGCCGGCGAATGCGATGGCCATGCCTATCGCTTTGCGCCAGGTAGCTCTTTCCAGCTGGAAGAGCACGGCAAAGAGCAGCGTATAGATCGGCCCCATCCCCACGATCACCGCCGCGTGGCTGATGGACGTATATCGAAGTCCGACGGTGAAGCAGACCTGATTCATCGTTACGCCGAAGAAGCCCATGTACACAAAGGTCCAGGCATCGCGGAGGGTAAACCGCCGCCGCCGATTTTCGGCCGCTTCGGCAAAGGCGGGCAGCCGCGAACAGAACAGATAGCAAGGGAGCATCACCGCGCCGGCGAGCACCACGCGGAACGAGGCCAGGGTCACGGCCGGCAAGGACCGCAAGCCGATTTTCGCGGCGATAAAATTGATCGCCCAAATGAGGATGACGAGACCGATCGACGCGCCAAGGATGATACGGCTCGGCGCTCGTCCGCTGGAGGTCTCGATTCTCACCGCTCAGGCCAGGCGTTCTTTGCGCACGGTAAGTTTGTCGATGCGGTCCAGGCGCGGTTCGAATCCGATGCCGGGACCAGTAGGCACGCGAATCGTGCCTTGTGGCGACACCGTGACTTCCGGAAGGATGATGTCTTCCTCCCAATAACGTTTGCTGGCGGACACATCGCCGGCCAGGGTGAAATTAGGAAGCGTCGAGAGCGCGATATTGTGCGCGCGCCCGATGCCGGATTCGAGCATTCCGCCGCACCAGACGGGAATGCTGTGCTGCTGGCAAAGATCGTGGATGCGCCGCGCCGGGGTGTGGCCCCCGACGCGGCCTAGTTTGATGTTGATGATTTTGCAGGCGCCCAGCTCGATGGCCGCGCGCGCCTGCGCTTCCGTGTGAATGCACTCATCCAGGCAAATTGGCGTGTCCAGCTTTTTCTGCAGCTCGATGTGGCTGTAGAGATCGTCCCAGCCGAGAGGCTGCTCGATCATCATCAGGTAGAAGCCTTCGAGTTGTTTGAGGAGCGGCCAGTCATTCAGCGTGTAGGCGGAGTTGGCATCGACCATCAGCTTGATGCGCGGGAAGTCCTGGCGCAGTCGGCGCACCGGCTCGAGGTCTTTTCCCGGCTTGATTTTTATCTTGATGCGCTGATATCCGGCAGCGAGCTCTTTTTGCACCGCGGCAACGAGTTCGTCCAGTGATTCCTTAATGCCGATGGAGACGCCGCAGGCGATCTCCTCGCGTACGCCTCCAACGAGTTTTGAAAGTGGCAGCCCCTTTTGTTTGGCCTCGGCATCCCAGACGGCTGCTTCCAGTGAAGCCTTGGCCATGTTGTGGCCGCGGACACGCGCGAGCAAATCCCACACTTCGCTGGCGGAGGCAAAATCCTTTCCCTTGATTAGCGGCCAAAGAAAATCGCGCAGGATGAGCCACGCGGTATCGGCCGTTTCCGGACTGTAAAACGGCGTCTCCCCAGCGACACACTCGGCCCAGCCAATGACGCCGTCTACGTCCGCCTGCACCAGCAGAATGCGCCGCACTTCCGTGCGATCCATGCTGGTTTCGAATGGGGCCACCAGCTTCATCCGCACTTCCTGTAGTTTGAGTTCGCGTATTCGCATGATTATTCGGCCGCTGTGCCTTTCCTAGAAGTCGCTCCAGGGAGTGAGGAGATACCCCCGGTTTCCTGGCGCGGTGCGCAAGGCGACTGCCGCGTAGCCTTTGGCAAACCACTTCGTAAACTCCCCGCGCACGCGGGCCTGGACGACGATGACCTGCGGGGAACCTTCGCTTTGCCAGCGCTCGAGCTCCGTCGGCAATTCGATGATCGCCGGCGCGTCGACAGGATCTTTCAAGAGATTTTCAATCGCGGCCACGACGCGCGCGGAATCGAGACGCCATTCTGCCAGCAGCCGATCAGTTGCCAGTCCGCGATGAAGCGGACTGGTCGTAACGCCGTACAAATTGGCCTGATATTCCCGGCAGATGGCGCCCAGCCGGTTCAAATTGAAGTGCGCGTTGCGAAGCTCCAGGGGATCGAACGTCCATTGGATGAGCCGGATTCCGCGCCCCAGGGCTTCGGTGCGCTGAAAAAGCTTCAACATGCGGCCAACGCCGCGGTTGCGGTATTCGCTCTGCACACCGGTCATATGGGAATGAAGGTACGGCACGCGGTCACGAAGGCCGACGACCGCGAGCGTGTAACCCACCAGGCGGTCGCCCTCAAAAGCGCCGAGCACTTCACCGCCGGTATGCGCGGCGACGACAAACATCGTAGCCGGCTCGATTTCCAGGTCAGCTTCGCCCCAGATCTCGCGCTGGAGATCCACGCAACGATGGAAGTCATCGAGACTCTCGCACTTCCGAACGATGATCTCCTGGCTCATTGTTTCGTTGGCGCTCCGCTCAGTTCCGGCAAGTGCGGCTTCCCTTCCGACTTTTTGGTCTCGTCCCAGAACGCCTCCATCTGTTCGCGTGAAAGATCTTTGAACTCCCGGCCACATTTCCGGGCGAGTCCCTCCATGGTGCGAAATCTGCGTGAGAATTTCACATTGGCCTTCTTGAGGGCGATTTCCGGGTCGATCTTCAAGAAGCGCGAGAGGTTTACAGCGGCGAAGAGCAAGTCGCCTAGCTCCTCTTCCATTTTCAGCTGGTCTTGACCCTTCAACACCCTCTTCAACTCTTCCGTTTCTTCCTGCATTTTTTCGAAGACGCCGCTGGCATCTTCCCAGTCAAAACCGATGCGGGAAGCCTTGCGGGTGAGTTGAAATCCTTCCAGCGTTGCAGGCAAGGCGCGGGAGACGCCATCCAGCAAGGAGACTTCTTTCGGGACGCCATCGCCGGTCTTTGAATCACCTTTGTTTTCGCTGGAGCGGCGCTCTTCGGCCTTGATCTGTTCCCAGTTTCTCAGCACCTCGGCGGAATCTTTCGCCCGCGTCTTCCCGAAAACGTGGGGATGCCGCCGGATCATCTTGTCATGGATTTCGCGAATCACCTCGCCCACGGTGAAGCGGCCTTCTTCCTGGGCGATCTGCGAATGAAAAACAATCTGCAAAAGCAGGTCACCCATCTCTTCCGCGAACTTGGCGTCGTTCCCGCTTTCGAGGGCCTCCAAAACTTCGTAGGCTTCTTCGATGAGGTAGGTCCGCAGCGATTGATGTGTTTGCTCGCGGTCCCAAGGGCACCCGTTCGGGGCGCGCAATCTGGCCTGGACGGCGACGAGCTTTTCGAACCATTCGCCGGGCGTCAATTGTTTCTGTTTCGCCAGCTTGCCGCTACGCTGAGGTTTTGTTTTTTCTTTTTTTCGCTTCTTCGCGCGTGTCACCATCCGGCTCGTCTTCGATCTCACTTCAATCCTGTCTTGCTCAAGTATTTGAGCATCGTGGTGACTGTGGATTGCGAGATACCGCCTCCAGCGTGACAGTAGTAGTACTCAGGAACCTCAATCCGTGCTCCACCTGCTCCCATGGCCTTGCCGTTTGTGCGGTAGAGGTAGACGCAAGTGTTGCCGGGAAGACCGTTGGGCGTTCCCGTGCCGGAGAATTCATCACTTGGGGTTTTGTGAGGGGCCACCATTCCAGCATTGGGCCCCAGACTGTCCGCCTGAGGTTTACTGGCGTAGTCGGTATAATCACCAACGCGATTCGCGCTACTCGCTGAAACGTCCGCACCGCCCGAAACGATCCCCACCGCAAGCACGTAGGTAGCCTTGACGGAATCGACGCACAGCCCGGAAAGTTTTTTGGGAGCCGTCTTTCCAAACCACTTTTCCAGGTCCTGCCACTCTTTCGCCGGCAAAGAACTGGCGCCGTACGGTGCAGGATGCCCTTGCAGCATATTGGACTTGTCCTTGTTCTGCGCTCCCGCACTCCACTTCTTGTTCAGTTCGTCCCACTGACGCGCCAGAT
>JBGQDD010000227.1:0-5911 GCA_041495665.1 Candidatus Acidiferrum sp. | reverse complement strand
CTCCAGTCCAGCGGGTACCACACAAGTACAACGTTCTTTTTCCCCGCGAAATCCGAAAGCTTCACTTCCTTTTTTTCCTGATTCAACAGCGTGAAATCCGGCGCTGCCTGTCCCACCGCGATACTCATACTCTTTCCTCCTGTGTCTCTGACATCTCACTCAGCATCTTACCCAATCCTTGCGTCCCGCACCAAATTTCGGTTTCCGCCATTCTGGTTGTCCTCCATCCGGCCGCTGCTCCCTATCTTGCTTTCCCCCGCGTCCCCTGCGTTAATTTCATTCCTTCTTCTTGTCCTCGGCAGTACACTCTGCTCGGGAGAACCCTATGAGCGCCGAAGCCGCTGGCCGCGCTCCCATCATGCCCCTGCGCGATCTCGTCCGTTTATACCGCTCGCATGCTGGCAATTTTGGTGAGCCGGTGGCGCTCTCTGCCTTTGGTTTGACGAACGCAGAAACGGTACGCCTCTTCTCCGGCTATGACGAGGACTATCACATCAGCCGTTTCTTTCAATTCTCTGAAGCCACCGGCGAGAAGTTCTCGATCAACGGTATTCTTGCCACCCACGTCTCCCTCGACGCCGAAATCCGGTCCATCCTTTGATCGAACCGAGTAAGAACATGAGTGAGGCAATCTTCCGCATTCTTCGCAGGGTTGTCCCTGGTGGGCGAACGGTGGACCACCGCGTACCCGGCGCCCGGCGCATGATTGTCCTTGACGTCCCCCAGTACATATCTGAGTATTAGGCTCCCAAACGGGAGGTCCCATGGGACACCCACTAAAATCCATCTCCAAGGCTGGCATTCCCGAGGCCATCGCCAAAGCCGAGCTATATCGCTACCTCAATGAGCCCGAAGAAACCGAATCCATCTGCCGAGACGTTCTTGCCGTTGATCCCGGGCACCAACTCGCTCGCCGCATGCTCGGTCTGGCCATGACCGACCAATTTATCGGTGCCACGAGCGACCGTTATATCGAAGTGCAGTCCATCTTTCAGGGATTGCGCGATCCCTACGAGCAGCATTACTACACTGGGATATTGCACGAACGCCGCGCCAAGACCCAGCTCCTCGTGGGCTACGCCCCGCACATTCTCCGGCCGTTAGTGGAAGAGGCCATGCGCTGCTTCGCGGAAGCGGAAAAGATTCGGCCTGCTGGCAATGACGACAGTGTTCTCCGCTGGAATCGTTGCGTCCGATTGCTGGAAAGCCGCCCCGACTTTCATTTCGAGCACGCGCCCGCGGCCATGGATGCCGAAGACATGCCGCCTATCGGCTCGACAACCCGCCGCGCCGGCGTCTTTCACTAGTTTGGGGGAAAGGTATTACGCGCTCACCACGCGCTGAAACCGCCGCGCCAGTTTGTCATGTTCTTCGCGGATTTGCCGCGGCAGGCGTTCGCCGAATTTCCCAAGAAACTGCTTGGAATCTTCCATCTCCGGCTCCCAATCTTCCGGATTCACGCGCAGCAACTCGTTCACCGCCTCCTCGGAAATCTTCATTCCGTCCAGTGTTAGCGCGTTCTTTGCTGGAACATAGCCGATCGGCGTCTCCTGCGCGGCCCCGCGGCCTTCCACGCGCTCCAGAATCCACTTCAACACGCGCACGTTTTCGCCATACCCCGGCCACAGGAATTTTCCATCCGCACCCTTGCGGAACCAGTTCACATGAAAAATTTTCGGCGGTTTCGGGATTTTCTTCCCCATCTCCAGCCAGTGCCCAAAATAATCCGCCATGTTGTAGCCGCAGAAGGGCAGCATGGCCATCGGGTCGCGCCGCGAGATACCCACGTCGCCCGTCGCCGCCGCGGTAGTCTCGCTCGCCATTGTCGCGCCCACGAACACCCCGTGCTGCCAGTCAAATGATTCATACACTAGCGGCGCCACTCGTGTTCTTCGGCCGCCAAATATAAACGCCGAAATCGGCACTCCCTCCGGCGCTTCCCACTTCGGAGAAATGCTAGGCGACTGTAGCGCCGGCACGGCGTATCGCGAATTCGGATGCGCCGCCGCGCCCTTGGATGGATCCCACGCCTCGCCCTTCCAGTTGATCAACCCCGCCGGCGCCTCGCTGCCAATCCCTTCCCACCACGGTTCCCGATCCGAAGTCATGGCCACGTTTGTAAACAGCGTGTTCTTGCGCAGCGCCCCCATCACGTTCTGATTGGTTTTCATTCCCGTGCCCGGGGCCACGCCAAAAAATCCCGCTTCCGGATTGATCGCGTGCAAATATCCATCCTCGCCGATCCTCATCCAGGAAATGTCGTCGCCTATCGTCCAAACGCGGTAGCCCTGGCTCTCCAGCGCGGACACCATCATCGCCAGGTTCGTTTTCCCGCAAGCGCTTGGAAACGCCGCGGCCATGTACGTCACTTTGCCGCCCGGCGACTCCAGCCCCAGGATCAGCATGTGCTCCGCCATCCAGCCCTGCTCGCGCGCCATCACGCTGGCAATCCGCAGCGCAAAACATTTTTTCCCCAGCAGCGCGTTTCCGCCGTAGCCCGACCCCACGCTCCAGATCAATTTCTCCTGCGGAAAGTGCACGATGTACCGCCGCAGGGGGTCCAGGTCGCCCAACGAATGCAGCCCGGGAACAAACTCGCTCGAAGTCCCCAGCCGCTCCATCGCCACCTGGCCCATCCGCGACATGATCCGCATGCTCGCCACCACATACGGACTGTCCGTTACTTCCACGCCCAGCTTGCTGATCGGCGAGTTCACCGGCCCCATCACGTACGGCACCACATACATCGTCCGCCCGCGCATCACCCCATCCAGGAGAGCACCCACCTTATGTTTCGCCGCACCTGGGTCCATCCAGTTGTTCGTGGGTCCCACATCCTCTTTATCCGGCGTGCAGATGTACGTCAGATGCTCGATCCGCGCCACGTCATTCGGACTGCTACGATGCAGGTGGCAATTCGGATAGGTCTTCTCATTCAGTGTGTATGAATCTCCCGCGTGCAGCATTTCCTCGATCATCCGCTGGTACTCCGCTTCAGAACCGTCGCAAAACACCACGCGCTCCGGTTTCGTCAGCTTCGCTGCTTCTTCGACCCAGGTTTCCAGTGGAATTGCCACCCTGATCTCCCCGCCGGTCCAGCATTTCGCCGCCACAAAGTCCAAAGTGCGACGCCCCGGTTGCTCGCGGCGCCGGAAACATTCTGGATGATGACCCCCGCTAGGTCGGGGTCGTGGAGCGATTGGACTCGGCCATGCCAACAGGCCCATGCAAAGGTGGGAACTTCCGGCCAGGCTGGCAGGCTTTCTATTCTTACCCGCCACAGTCTATGTTACCGCCCGCCGCCCGCGCAAGCCGCCTCCTGGTGTAGGCCCCGACCCGGTCGGGGCATCTTTCTCTCTGCACTTCGCTACTTTGTTGTTTCTCACCTGCTGTAGACTCGTCTCTGTTGTCTTCCCAAACCGAATTCGACCACCTGCGCGTCATTCTCGTCTCCGCGCGCAACCCCCTCAACATCGGCGCGGCCGCCCGCGCCATGAGCAACTTCGGCATCTCCCATCTTCGCGTGGTGAATCCCTATGAGCTGGCTTTTCGTGAGGCGCGATCCGCCGTCGGCGCCGCAGCGCTGCTCGCCCGCGCCGAAGAATTCAAGACCGTCGCTGAAGCCGTCGCGGACTGCACGCTCGTCGTCGGAACGACTGCCGTCGGTCGCCGCCAACCCCAGCACCCGGTTTGCCGCCTCGATCAAGCCGCCCGTCTCCTCCGCAAACATCTCGCGGGCAGCCGCGTCGCTCTTCTTTTTGGCTCGGAGAAACGTGGTCTTTCGAATGAAGACCTCAGCCACTGCCATTGGCTCCTCCGCATCCCCACCCGAGAAGAACATCGCTCCGTGAACCTCGGGCAGGCCGTGGCCGTCTGTCTCTACGAACTCGCGCGCAATTCGCAAGCCGTCCCGTCTCGAGAGCAACACATCGCCGCCACTGCCGCCGATCTCGAGCGCCTCACCGCGCTCTTGCTCGAAGCCCTCCGCTCCAGTGGCTATTTGAAATCGAATCCCAGCGGCTCCCAGAAACGGCGTTCCGCCGCCCCCACCGAGGAAAAGATCCGCCGCCTTGTCCGCCGCCTGCACCTCTCCGAGACCGACGCGGAACTAACGCTCGGGATCCTCCGCCAAATCGTGTGGAAATCTAGCCAAGACACTAAACTCTCATAATAGAGTCGTGGCGCTGCGAAGTTGCGTGAATGCCCTCTCCCGTGGAAGAATGCCAGCATGTCTACGATGAAAAACCCCCGACTGCTTCACTTGATCCTTATCCTGCTTCTCTACTCCGCTTCCGCCAGCACTCAAACCACACGGCCCGATCCTGAGAGAGCGTTGGCACGCGAGATTTACAAGGAATTTGTCGAGATCCAATCCGGTTTCACCACCGGCGCTACCACTCCCGTTGCCGAGGCTGCCGCGGCACGTTTGCGGGCCGCGGGCTTCTCCGAATTCGATATCTTCGTGGGCGGCGCAAATCCAAAGAAGGCCAATCTCGTCGTCCGCTATCACGGCACGGGAGCCCTCAAGCCGATTCTCCTTCTTGCCCACATCGATGTCGTCGAAGCCAAGCGCGAAGACTGGAGCATGGACCCCTTTCAATTCATCGAGCGCGATGGCTTCTTTTACGGCCGCGGCACGGGCGACGACAAGGCCCAGGCGGCTATCTGGATTGCCAATTTGATCCAGTACAAGAGGGAGGGTTTCACGCCCGACCGCGACATCATCGTGGCACTGACCGCGGATGAAGAGGGTGGTGGCCCCTCCAACGGTGTCGCTTGGCTCCTCAAGAATCACCGCGATCTCATTAATTCCGAGTTCGCTCTCAACGAAGGAGGCTGGGGCGAGGAATCCAAGGGCAAGAAAATCTCGAACGACCTGCAGGTCAGCGAAAAATACGTCATCAATTTTCGTCTTGAGGTGCGCAACAAAGGCGGCCACAGCTCGATGCCCGTCGCCGACAACGCCATCTATCGTCTCGCAGCCGCATTGCAACGGCTCTCGAGCTTCGGCTTTCCACTCAAGACCAACGAAGTGACTGCAGCCTACTTCCAGCAAATGGCGAAAATCGAAACTGGTCCCATGAAAGAAGATCTGGCAAAGGCCGCCACCGGTGCGCAAGAGGCCAAGCAGCGGATTGCGGCGGCTTCTCCGGCATGGAACGCCACTCTGCGCACGACTTGCGTGGCCACGTTATTGGAGGGCGGGCACGCGCTCAACGCATTGCCGCAACTCGCAGCTGCCACGGTCAACTGCCGCGTACTCCCCGAGGACTCCGTGGACTACGTGCAAACCACCTTGCAGAAGCTTGTTGCGGACGACCAGGTCAGCGTAAGAATTCTTGGCGAGTCGGCACCGGGGCCCGCTTCCGCGATGCGCCCGGATGTGTTGAAATCTGTCAATCGAGCCACGGAAGCCCTTTGGCGAGGAGTGCCGGTAGTCCCCATCATGGTGATGGGCGCGACCGACGGGAAGGCCCTGCGCATCGCGGGTATTCCGACCTATGGAGTCCAAGGCATTTTCTTCGATCGCGACGACATCCGATTCCATGGCCGCGACGAACGCGTGGGGGTCCAATCTTTTTACGAAGGCCAGGCCTTCCTTTACGAACTGGTCAAGACGCTTTCGAAAACCGCGCCGGTCGCTCAGGCGGGCGATCGCTAACTCCAATTCCATTTGCCGCAAAGCCAGCCATCGGCAGCAAGCGTTGCGCACGTTTCTTGTTGCGTATGCATCTAAGGAACGTTGCTGGCAATCAGCTGCCAATTTTTAGTCTCGGAAAACATCTCTCCGGTGCCGCTAACAAACGCACCATGCGCCAGGCTGTCACCCTGCAGTTGAAACATCATCCACGCCGTCGGATAGCCCAGATAACCATACACGCCGAGGAAACAAGGGATTGTCGTTGGCGTG
>JBGQDD010000226.1:0-6003 GCA_041495665.1 Candidatus Acidiferrum sp. | reverse complement strand
GTGCCCGAAATCTAGCGGGGGCCGCCGGCGCTGCGGTCAGTCTTCCTTTGGCTTTGGCGGTTCCCATAACTCAATGCGGTTGCCGTCTGGGTCGGTGATCCAGGCGAACCGGCCGTAGTCGTAGTCTTCCCGGTGGGGATCGATTTCGATTCCCGATTTCTTCAGGTCTTCGAGCAGCGCGTCGAGATTGTCGACGCGGTAGTTGACCATGAAGCTGGCTTTGCTCGCGCCGAAATATTTCGTCGTCTGGGGGAAGATGCACCACGCAGTCAAGGCTTTGGGACCGGGCTCGGTGCCGTCTGCTGCCTGCGGTTCGCGCCAGTGAAACGATGCTCCCTGGCCGTGCGGTTCGCGCTGGATGCCGAGATGCTTCTCATACCAGTCGTAGAGCTGCGGCGGGTTCTCTGATTTGAAGAAAATTCCGCCAATGCCGGTTACGCGCTTCATGACCCTCCTTCACCTCCTTTAACGTGTGCGAAGTGTAGCGGGGGACGTAAACGTTGTCGTCACACTTTCGGGTGATTTTGCATGGGAGCGCGAAAAGTCACCCTTTCGGGTGGGGCGCCTCCGGGCAGGCAAACGCCTCACGGGATCAGCCGGGCGGTCTTGCCGATCTGCACGGCCTGCGTCCGCCGCTTGGCGCCCAGCTTATCAAACAGCCGGCTCGAATGGGTCTTCACCGTGTTTTCGCTAACGAATAGCCGGTCGGCAATCTCCCGGTTGCTCAACCCGCTGGCTATGAGCCCGAGAATCTCCAGTTCGCGCGGGGTGATGCCGAGCTGGCTCACACGCGTCTCGTCGGCGGCGAACGGACCCGCGGCCGGCGTCGGGACTTCCTTGAGGATCACCGCCGGCTTCTTTCTGGTGAGTGTCTGCCCGAGCCAGATGCCCAGTCCCGCAAACAGCGCCGCGACCAGCGCGCCGTAGATCTCCACCGAATGCTCGACGACCAGGAAGCGGTACTCCGTCAGCTTCAGCACCGCGATCAGCACGCCGCCGCACAAGCCGTAGAGCACGATGTCGCGCACCGCACGGCGGCGCGAACTAGGCGCGGATTCCCTCGTCAAGGTCACGGGACGCCATGATATCTGAATACTCCAGCCTTGGGGAACACCAGCCTCGTCTCACCGGGCGCGGCCGGCTGCAACGGCGTCTCTCACACGAGCGCCACACTCACCTTCTACGACTTCCCCGCGCGCGGCCCGCTGCCGCCCGTGAAGCTCACCTGGTACGACGGCGGCCTCAAGCCCAACAAGCCCGAAGAACTTGGCGGCGAAGAGCTGAAACAAGAAGGCGGCGCGCTGCTCATCGGCAGCAAAGGCAAGCTCCTTTACGACACCTACGGCTTCAAGCCCCGCCTTTTGCCCAAATCGCTCCACGACTCTTTCGGCAAGCCCCCGCAGAAGCTCCCGCGCATCGCCGCCGAGCACCACGAACTGAACTGGGTCGACACCGCCAAGGGTAAAGCCGAAGCTTCCTGCCCCTTCGACTATGCTGCCCGCCTCACCGAGGTCATGCTCCTCGGCATCGTCGCCCTCCACGCCGGAAAAAAGATCTACTACGACGGCCCCAACATGCGCGTCACCAACGTTCTCGCTGCTAACGACTACCTGCGCCGCGACTACCGCCAAGGCTGGCCAATCTAGAAGGGGAGTTGCCGAAGAGGGCAGAAGTGTTACTCGAACAGAATGCTCCGCGGGACGGTTGCATCTCGCTCAAAACCTACGACCGTCCCGCGGTTCCTTACCTTAGACCGGCTAATCCGCGGTGATGCGCTGCGCGCTCACTACGCCTGAGATATGGACCAGGAGATGTCCCTCGGTATCGTATTGATCGATGGTAACGGTCCCCGAATAGCTGTTTTCGCTCCCCTCAAGGACGATCTCTTCCTTGATGTTGGTTGGGCCTACCAAAGTCTTTCCGGTTGGATCCCAACTCAGCGCAAAGTGATTCAGTTTGTAAGATGATCGTCCGGTCCTTTTCCACACGCCCATACAGAAGCTGCTGGTTATTGGGGCCCGTCCCGAGTTCATTATTTCCGTTCCATCGCTGTGCCACGTCGCATACCCATCATCAAGTGGCGCGCCATCGGGTATACCGATACCCGTATTGCCCTTGGAGACGAATTTCACCTTCCACAGGCCCACGATTCCCGCGCGATCTGAGTCGTCGTCCGAATTGCGCTCGCGGCCGGAAACCATCACCAGCGACGCAAGTCTGAAGTGGCCTTGGGCCTCGTTGGATTTCTTTTGCGGGCGAGCCGGCGCGGCGGGCGCCTCGGACGGCGAGTAGCCGCAGCCCGTTTCGGCCAATGTTGATGGAATTTTGGCAGATGGAGCCTGCGCACGGGCGGCAGAGCACCAGCTTGATGCAAGCAGTAACGCAATACCTGTGAAGGCTGCCAGATAACGTATCGATTTCATGTTCTCTCCTGTGTTGTTCGCTAAACGTGTTCTCCGGACCCCGGGGGACGAGCCGGGTAATCGCGAGACCCGCGCACTTTGCTGGAGCAAACGAAAAGGAGCAATGCATTGCGATTCAATTGCGGCTCAATTCTCGTTCAACAGCTAAATCGCTGATCCGCTGATGGTTAGCTATCCCTTCAGTCAGGAGGTTTGAAATTGATGCCACCCGCCGATTTTGCTAGTCTTTAGCCCCTCAGAGCCAGGAACTCGGAGATGGAGCCCACTACACCTAAAATCCTTCGCATCGTGTTCGACCGCTTTGACGTAGATCTGCGTTCGGGTGAACTCCGGAAGAACGGCCGTCGTCTTCGTCTGCAGGAACAGCCTTTTCAGTTGCTTGCATTTTTGCTTGAGCGTCCCGGCGAAGTAGTTACCCGGGAAGAGATTTGCCGTAAGCTCTGGCAGGCCGATACCTTCGTTGATTTTGACCACAGCCTTGGCACCGCTATTAACAAGATCCGCGAAGCTTTGGGCGATTCCGCGGATCATCCGCGATTCGTGGAAACCCTGCCGCGCCGCGGCTATCGTTTCATCGGCAAGATAGTAGGATCGGATGGAGCCCTGCCGGCAGAAAGCAGGCCGGCGGCGCTGGGCGCAAATGCGGATGTCGAGGTTGAATCCGGCGACAATCGAATCGAGGCCGGAAGCGCACCGGCCATGCAGGATCGTGGGCCATCTCGCCGCTTGAGACTTGTGCTCGTGCTGGCGGCTTCCTTCGCGATGTTATTGGCAGCACTGGTTTTCTTCCGCAAATCGGGTTATTCGCGCGCGGCAGCGCGGGCTGCTGGTATCCAATCCATCGCTGTTTTACCCTTGGAAAACCTCTCCGGAAATCCTGCGCAGGAATACTTTGCGGACGGCATGACCGACGAATTGATCACCGAGCTGGCGAGAACCAAAGGGCTGCGCGTGATCTCCAGAACGTCCGTGATGCAGTACAAAAACGTGCATCGGCCCCTGAAGGACATTGCTCGCGAACTCGGCGTGGATGGAATTCTTGAGGGGTCCGTCGTGGATGCCGGTGGCCGGGTGCGAGTAACCGTGCAACTGGTTCATGCTGCTTCCGACACACACGTCTGGGCGCAAAGCTACACACGCGACTTGAGTGACCTGCTTCTTTTGCAACAGGAACTTGCGGAGAATGTTGCAAAAGAAGTGCATGGCGCCGCCCTGCCTCCGAAGTCTTCTGGGCGCAGGGTCACACCTGAAGCGCATGATGCTTATTTGCGAGGGCGATACAACTGGTTCGCGCTCAATTACGAAACCGCCCGTGAGTCCTTCGAGAAGGCCATTCAGCTCCAGCCCGATTACGCTCTAGCCTATAGCGGACTTGCGGATTACTACGCCGCCGGTTCCGTGGGGGGATTGCTCGATCCAAAAATAGCCTTGCCTAAGGGTGAGGTCGCGGCACAAAAAGCACTGCAACTGGACGACTCTGCCGAGGAAGCGCACAACTCCATGGCCGCTGCGTATCTCTTCTACCGATGGAACTGGAGAGCGGCGGAGCAGGAATCGCGCAGGGCCATCGAACTCAATCCAAACTTCGCCGAAGCCCATCACCTTCACTCTTTCGTACTGCTGGCGCTGAACCGTAGAGACGAAGCTGTAGAGGCTCAACGGACCTCCCAAGCCTTGGATCCTTTCGCGCGACCCTGGGCGCTCGGCGCCGCGCTCGATAGCGTTGGTAAATACAAGGAGGCAGAGACTGAAATCCGCCAGCGGCTTGAAGCTCTACCTACGCATCGCATCCTGCACTATGAACTTGCACAATGCTTGTGGCTGCAGGGGCGAGAAAAAGAGTCGATGGAAGAGCTTGCGGAAGGGATTCGCTTCGATGGCAGTGAGAAACTGGCAGCGGATGTACGAGCCGCTTTTATTAGAGCCGGTAATCGCGGTGTGCAGGAGTGGAGGCTCGCTAATCTTAAGCAAATGGCCACGAAGGATTATGTTTCACCTTTGGACTTAGCGTTTGCCTATGCGCGGCTGGGACAAGATGATGAAGCGTTTCGATGGCTGGACAAGGCATACGACGATCATGTGCCCGGGCTGGTATGGCTTCAGCAGAATTCGGATCTGAATCGGTTGCGCGGTGATCCTCGTTATCGAGTCCTTATCAGACGGATAGGGCTGGCAGAGGCACACTAAATCGCCCGAGTTTCCTGTTGACAACGAGGTCACTACTCTGGTACATTACCCTCCTGAAGTAGTCTGCTTGGCGCTAGCGAGACCTCTCTTTCAAGACAATTCTTTCTTTTCTGCAGGCTTGTGTATCTGCCATTCGCCCGGGGCCCCACTTGGCTTCGTTTTTAAGCTGGCTGCATCGCCGTCTAAACGCTTTAGATTCAAACTCTTGCGCACTCTTTTACGCAACGGGAATTTGTAAGTGTTTTCGATTCAAGCACTTCCACACTCTTTTCGTCACAACGGGGGTATAGGGGGTAAGCCGCAAGCATTTTGGCGGTCCGCATTTACCGTCATCGAAGTCCTTTAGAATCCATCGCTTACGGAATGCTCATTTCGTAAGTTCTTTATTTTGTTATTCATCCATCTTTGATGGGGGGGTGTAGGGGTCCACGATGTGCCAGATCTGAACTCTTACTTGAACTCCGCCTCGAACCCACAGAAAACCAAGACCTTGCACAGCTTCAAGCAAATCAATCGGGGTGAGGGCTAATTGAGGATTTCGGAGGAAGCAAAGTTGGTTCAAGCCCCACCACGACTCATCGGTCAGCCCCACTTGCCTATACCAGGTCGGGAAACCTGCCGGGGCCACGAATCACCGACCGCGAGTCGCCGACTCCCAGGTCAGACCATCTTTGCTCCTGTTCTTACTAAGAACTTACAACTAACAACTAAAAACATCACTTGATGTCCAACGACTGCAACTTCGCATTCACCAAAAACGGGTCATCAAACTCCGTCATTTCGCCCCAGCCTTTGCCAAGAACCGGCAGCAGCCTCGCCGAAAGCGGTTTATGCCACTTGAAAGCCAGGCTGGCCATGTCTCCAATAATCAGCGAAAGCTGCTCCGCGCTGATGTCCCCGGGTAGCGGAACGGTATCGAGCCCCGTGCCACACACCGCCGAATAACTGAGCAGCGCATCGATGGAAATGTGCCCTTCGCTCCAGCGTTGCGCCAGCCGCGTGTCTTCCAGGATCGGCAGCATCAAGCCGGTATATCCGGTCTGTTTAACTTTGACGTCTTTCACGGCCGCTGTAATCGTCGCCGCCGCCGTCAGCGTCCCACTCATGCCGATGGGTTGCGTCGTCAAATTCTCGATGGCCGCGCCGATGGAAACATTTCCCGACGGCGCGGGCGACAGATCAATTCCCATGTACGTCCAGCCGGTGTCCTGGTCGATGCGGCCGGCGTGCCGCTCGATGTCAAACGCGCTATTCGCGAGCGAATCCGTCAGCCGCTGTTTCGCCGTCGCCAAGTCCGGCGCATCTTTGAACGCCGCGGCCACCACGTTCGCGGATTCCAGCGCGATCGCGAATTGATGTCCGAACCCGGTGTGATACGCCGCCGGAAAAAACG
>JBGQDD010000225.1:0-6018 GCA_041495665.1 Candidatus Acidiferrum sp. | reverse complement strand
GCCCTCGAAGACGACCGCCACTACTTCCCGCCCTACGACGCCGTCCCCATCGTCCGCCAATCCACGCTCGCGCAATTTCCCCACCTCCGCGCCGCGCTCGCCGATCTTGCCGGCAAACTCTCCGCCGCCGACATCCGCCGCCTCAACTACGCCGTCGACGCCCAGCACCAGGACGCCGCCGCCGTCGTCCACGCCTTCCGCCAATCCAAAGGCCTCTAACCGAGGCCACCTCGCGTTGTCCGTTCAAACTTTTCGCGCCTTACCACTGGTGGGAGTTTCCTCTGCATGATTCGACAATTAACAACTTATTGACAGTGGTTGCCCCTTGCTGCTATATCCTTACGCAGCCTTATCCGCCAGCGAACGGGACGGCAATACCCCTGGCTCACCTGCTCCGGCGAATTCGTGGTGCCCAAATAAAGGAGCAGGAAATGAAAAAAATATGCACGAGCGCCGCGCTAGCGGCCTTGGCGGTCCTACTGTTTGGCAATCTCTCCACCAACGCGAAGGGCGATGAAGAACTGAACATCTCCGCCCGCATGGTTGGGTTGGGCGAAGTCCCTCCCAACTCCAGCCGGGGCTCGGCGGAGTTTCGTGGAACCATTAGCGCAGACGGCACCACGCTTACGTACACCATGAAATGGAGCGGCCTGACCACCCTGCCCATTCAGAGCCACATCCACTTCGGTCCCACCAAGGTTATCGGTGGCGTTATGGTGTTCCTGTGCGGCGGAGGTGGAAAGCCGGCCTGCACGCAAGCTACTTCAGGCATGGCCACCGGCACTATCATGGCCGCAGATATCGTCGGGCCGGCGGCGCAGGGAATTCCACCCGCTCCGAACGGCAGTTTCGCCGACGTGGTCCGTGCCATCCGCACGCACAACGCCTACGCGAATTTGCACACCACGATGTTTCCCGGTGGCGAAGTGCGCGGGGAAGTGTCCGTGCACCGCGACGAAGACGACGACTAGCAGCGGCAAAACGATAGGTCCCCACACGCGGGTTATTGCGTGTGGGGATTTTCACGTTCAATCAAATTTTCAGTGAATCCTTCCCGCAAGAGGGAAGGGAAAACCTGTCATAGGCAGACGTGTTAACTAGTTTTACCGTTTGCTCTCGAGCAGGGCGCAATTGGCGACGCAGCGCGCCGCCAGCATCTCGATCTCGGCCTTCTTGTGAGGCACGCGTTCGGTGGATTCCGGCACGACGATCAGCGACTGCGGGCCATCGCTCAAATTGAAGGTGCATTCGAACTGCAAGGATTGCACGCCGCGCTGCTGGCAGGAGTTTTTCTCCAGCGCGGACTCAAACATTTCCGGCTTGGCATGCAACTGGTTGGCGATTTGTGACGGCAGCATGGCCACCACCATGGGCACGGGAGATTTGATTTTGATGCTGATCTGCTCGCCGTCATGGTCCGGCGCGAACCCGCCATACACCTTCAGGAACGACGTGAGCTCGTACTTCTCTTTGACTTGCCGCGTCCACTGAATCTCCGGCTGGATGCAGTTTTCCACGCAATCCCAGCGGTAGTATTGGATGTGCACGTCGTTGGGAGCCTTAAACCTGCGCGTGGCCGAACCCTGCCCCGTAAAAACCGCCGCGATGCCTTCACCCACAGCGCGTTGGGTCCGATCATTTGGGTCCAGCACTGCGCCCAGTCCGGCAAACACAGCCTGATCGGGACTGTTTCGCTCGTCGCGGATGACCAGCGTCATCGGTTCCATGGGCATCTCGCAGACATAAGTCGTTTCCACTGCGTGTTCCCGCAGGCATACCTGGCGCAGCCTGACGAGCGCCTCAGGATGCTGCACCGCCTGGTTCCAGTCCTCGGCCGGCGTCATGAAAATCGTGACGGGCTTTTCCGCCTTGATATCCACATGATTGTTGGCGCCCGGCGAGTTCGGGCGGTACGTCCGCCCGGTATGATAGTTCGCGGGATCCAACCGCACGCTCTCGTCATTCGCAGGCAGCCAATTGAATACACGTTGTTGTTGGCCAAACGACGGCGCAGCGCTTGCACAAATCAGCAAGACCGCGAATAGGAAAGGCATTTTGGTGTTTCTCATAGTAATTCTATTGGAACGCCAAGGCCCTTCCCCCGCAAGGTGTGGGCGCGAAGGTGTCTCCTGAAAGTATCCTGACCTATGGGACAGTTAACCTGAGCTCGCTTTTTTGATGTTTAAAACAGGCTCCACTCGCACTGGAGCTTTGCTCCTTTCCGCCCCTGCGCTCTTCTAATTACACTTTTCTAGTTTCCAGTTTTGCCCGCCTCAGGTGTGACGTTCATCACATCGGATCGTGACGCCCCTTACTGCGATCTTTCCGCCTGGAGGCACAGACTTTGAACAGAAGTAAGGGGACTCATCAAGGCCCAGCGGAGGTATCTCCCATGACGCCCCACGCCATCACAGAAGTTCCTCTCGGCGAAGTCCGTGTTCCACTTGTTACCACTCGGGTGCCACGCCCGGTTTCACCCCAGCCGCGTTCTGTTCCAGACTACAGTCGCGCGAGCGGCGGCTCGTTTCTCAGGGACGCCCTGCTAGAGAACCATTGCGTCAAGAGCTCCTCCAAGACCATGGATCTGCTTCTTGCGTTGACGTTTCACGTCGTGGTCATCGGTGTTCCCATTCTCGCGGGGCTCTACTACACGGCCACTCTCAATCCGAAAGAGTTCGCATCGATGATGCTGGTGGCGCCGCCTCCGCCCCCGCCACCCGCGCCTGCCGCCGCGATCGTGAAGAAACAAGCCCCGCGGCATGTCTTCATGAATGATGGAAAACTTCTCGCACCGACTGTCGTCCCGAAGGAAGTTGCCATGATCAAGGAAGCGCCCCTCGAACCCGATGTCTTTGCTGGCGCCGCTGGCGGTGTGCCGGGTGGCGTGCCCGGAGGCCAGATGGGCGGCGTGATTGGCGGAGTCCTCGGCGGAATCCCGGGGGCAGTAAGGCCTATCGCGGCGCCGCCCGCCGCGCGTTCAAGACAGCCCGTCAGAGTTGGCGGCAGAGTTCGCCGTCCGCAGCTAATCAAGCAGGTAGCTCCAAGATACCCGGTACTCGCCCGCGATGCGCACCTCTCCGGCGATGTGGTCATCGACGCCATTCTCGATGAACGCGGCAACGTCACCGAGATGAAAATCATCTCTGGTCTGCCGCTCTTCTATTCCGCCGCGCTGTCGGCCCTGAGCGAGTGGAAATACGAGCCCACCTACCTCAATGACGAGCCGATTTCGGTGCAGCTCATCGTCACCATCACGTTTCACGTGAACAATTAGTCGATAGCGGAACTCGGCGCAGCGTGTGGCACCCACTCTTCGACCGAAGAGTGGGAGCCTTCTTTTCGCCATGCTCCTGCCATACGCGCTCTTCGCAGCCGTTTCGCTCTGCGAACATGCCAAGCTGCTCCTTGGTTCCGCACTATAATCAGCACAACAACCCGCGAAAATACCAGGATCTGGCCATAAGGACTTGAGCGATCATTGAGCTAGGGCAAGCACATGCCGGAAACGCAAGCGACCGACTATCTGACTCTCAGGTTCCGGGCACTCCGCCGGCTAACTGGCAACACTCCTCTATTGGGCATCCACTTCCGCTACCTCGGTCTCGATCGCACCATTTACGCCAAGTCCGAACAGTTGAACATGACCGGCAGCATCAAAGACCGCATGGCCTTGCACATTCTCAGGAAGGCTTACGCGGGGAAAAAGATCCATCCCGGCGACATCATCGCGGAAGCCACCAGCGGCAACACCGGCATTTCTTTTGCCGCCATCGGCGCCGCTTTGGGTCATCCGGTCTCGATTTTCATGCCGGATTGGATGAGCCGCGAACGCAAGGATCTGATTTGCAGCTACGGTGCCAGGATCATTTCGGTCAGTAAGGAGCAAGGCGGATTTCTCGGCAGCATTCGCATGTCGGAGGAATTTGCCGCCAGCCAGCCTGGTGTGTTCCTTCCCCGCCAGTTCTCCAATGACGCCAACGTGGAAGCGCATGAAACCACCACGGGTCCCGAGATCAGTGCCCAGCTCGAGTCCGCCGGTCTTCGGCCGGATGCCTTCGTGGCCGGCGTTGGCACCGGCGGAACGGTGATGGGGGTGGGGCGGTTCCTTCGCTCCACGAACTCCCGCATCCGGATTCACCCCGTCGAGCCGGCCGAATCCCCCACGCTCTCAACAGGCTGCAAAACTGGCACGCACCGCATCCAGGGAATCTCCGACGAGTTCATCCCGGCCATCGTGCATCTTTCGTCCCTCGACGAAGTCATCGCCATCGCTGACGGCGATTCGATCTTGATGGCTCAGAAGCTGGCCGCAAAGCTGGGCCTTGCCGTTGGCGTCTCCTCCGGATGCAATTTCTTGGCTGCCGCAAAGGTGCAACAACAGCTTGGACCTGGCGCCGTTGTCGTCACCGTCTTCCCGGATGACAATAAGAAATACTTGAGCACCGATCTCTTGCGAGAAGAACCTTCCAGGGATGGCTACCTCGCTCCCGCGATCGAACTCCTCGGCCTGGAGACCTTTCAGCGCGACTGCAACTTCTGCAAGAACATCGACTGAACCACGAAGCAGGCGTTCCACACATCTCGCCGACTCGCGATTCCTTGTCAGTTTTTCACGTCCGTTTTATAGTTGGGACGTCTGGAGAATCCCCATCCCGATGAGATCAATATGCTTTTTCGCGCTAGCCTTGCTGCTCTCAACCGTGGCGTTTGCCCAGTCATCGCCATCAGTCGCGCCGCAAACCGTTGAGATCTCCAGCGGCAATCTTCACCTCAAAGCATTTCTGTGGAAGCCAGCTGGGCCCGGCCCCTTTCCTGCCGTTCTGTTCAATCACGGGTCTGGCGGTGCCGATGCCGCACATACCGCCGGAATGCCGGTTACAGAAGCAGCCGAGAGGCTCGCGCCGCTGTTCCTCAAGCACGGCTACGCGTTCCTCTATCTCTTCCGCCGCGGTCAGGGGCTTTCCGCAGACCAGGCGCCCTTCATGCAAGATCTCCTGCAGCGCGAGGAGTTCGCCCACGGAAAAGAAGCGCGCCAGCACTTGCACTACATTCTGGTGACCACGGATCATCTCGACGACGTCGCAGCAGCTTTATCCTTCCTAAAAACTACATCCGGAATCGATGCCAAACGAATCGCGATTGCGGGGCACTCATTCGGTGGACCACTCACCCTGCTCGCGGCTGAGCGCGACAGCACCGTACGCGCCGCCGTCACTTTCGCTGCTGCCGCCAATTCCTGGGAACGCTCGCCCGAACTCCGCGAGCGCCTTCTGACGGCAGTCCGCAAGACATCCGCCCCGATCATGCTCATTCACGCCGCCAACGACTACGACACAACTCCTGGCACTGCCCTCGCCGCCGAACTCGACCGCCTGCACAAGCCCCATGTCCTGAAGATCTACCCGCCGGTCGGTCACTCGACGGACGAAGGGCACAACTTCCTCTACTTGGGCATCCCGCAATGGGAGCCCGACGTCTTCAACTTCCTCGACAAGTACGTCAAACGCTGAATGTGCCTGCGACTGTAATGGGGGGTCTTCAGACCCGTTCTTTTTCCTCTTCGTTCCCGTACCCCGTCCTCCGCGCTGCGCAAGACTTCTGCTAGAATCCTTGCCATGAAAAGACGCACCTTGCTTCAATCGCTTCCCGCAGTAGCGTTACTCCCGACCGCGGACTGGCTTGCCTTGGCTCAAGAAAAGCCGGGCTCCGCACAATCCGCAACAACCGTCTATGAACTCCGCATCTATCACACCTACGAAGGCAAGCTCGACGATCTGCTGCGCCGCTTTCGCGAGCACACCACGAAACTCTTCGAAAAACATGGAATGAAAAACGTCGCCTACTGGACGCCCACCGACGATCCCCTCAAAGGCAAGACTCTCGTTTACGTCATCGCGCATCCCAGCCGCGATGCCGCCACCGCCAACTGGCAGGCCTTCCGCGATGATCCCGAATGGCAAAGCGTTCGCGACAAGTCCGAAGCCAACGGCAAGATCGTCGAGAAGGTCGATTCCACTT
>JBGQDD010000224.1:0-6039 GCA_041495665.1 Candidatus Acidiferrum sp. | reverse complement strand
AATTGTTGCCGGTGCCGGAGTCGCTGCGATTTCAGGCCGATGCCTATCTGACTGCACTGGTCATTTTTGTCGCGCCGGTTGCGGCAGTGGCGGAATTTCTGGGGAAATACCGCCTGCATGGAGCGAATCTGTTCCAGACCAATGCGGAGCGAATCTCGCGCAGCCAGATCGAGCGCAGAATGGCGGTGCGCGAGGCGCTTCTCGGCGAGATTCAGAATTGGTTGCGAAAGCATGGACCGGATCCGGACTCTCCGGAAATTCGCGCTTACTTGAAACAATGGGGACAAGCACAGGAGAGCGATGGATTTGCGTTGAGAACACCGGGGCGGTGGAAATACTTTCGCCACCTGCTCGATTCTCCGCGGACGTACGGCGAGATCATGACGCCGCGGCATCGGGCTTACAGCTACCTGCGTGCGTTCGCGGCGCTGTTCCTGGGCTATCATTATCTGTATGTTCTGGAGGACGTCCGGATGAAGCGCAAGCGAGTATTCACTTCTTCCGCGGAGAAGAGGGTGGCGGCGGAAAAAGAAAAAGCATTGACGGCGAAGGGCTGAAACGAAGCGATGGCATCGCAAAGCACAATGGGCGCGGGGATGGTTGCACCTTCGGAGCGTGGCCGACTGTCGGAAGCAGTGGCCGCTTCCCTCTGCCCTGCGTGCAGTGATGCTTTGCGAGAGGCGGCCATCGAACAGTATGGGAGATACAAACTTTTTGGATGCGGGGCGTGCGGACTACAGTTTTGGGAACCGCGGGAGATGCCGGACGCGCGGTGGTACGAACAGATGTACGGCGGCCGGGATGAAAACCTGCTACCGCTTGAACCGGGACACAAGTATTTTCTGATGGATCGGCTCGCTCCGCGAGGCGGTGAGCTCCTGGACATTGGCTGCGGTACTGGGAATTTTCTGGCTGCGGCGCGCGACGCAGGCTACGGCGTGACCGGCATCGAGTTGGATCGCAATGCGGCGCGCTTTGCAAAAGAGCGGCTCGGTTTGCAAAAGGTTCTTCCGTTGACGATTTCCGAATTTGCGGAGCAGCACGCGGAAGAACGGTTCGACGTGGTTACATTTTTCGAAGTGCTGGAGCATCAGGCCGCGCCGGTGGACTTCCTGCAGAAGGTAAGAGCGTGCGTGCGGCCAGGGGGCGCGATCGCGTTGAGCGTGCCGAATCGCGAACGGTGGCTGACCGGGCCGGACGTTTTGGATTATCCTCCGAATCATTTTTTGCGATGGAATGCGGCGGCGCTCAGGAAGTTTTTGAGCGCGCAGAATTTCGACGTTGTATCCATTCGCGAGCAACCGGCTGGACTCGCGCACACGGCGCAGATGATCAACATGGCGCTGCGCACGGGGATGTCGCAAGCTGCAGCGGGTGACGCATCGACGAGTTTTCGCGACGTGATGCAGATGATGCCCGATCAAGCAGAGGCGGCTTTGCAGGCAAAGCCGAGGACACGGCAACGCGCCATGCGGTTACTGGGCAGGATCAAATATGCGGCGTGCTTCCCTCTGGCCGTGGCGGCATATCCGTACGTTCGTATGCGCGGTTTCAAAGGGACGTATCTATATTGTCTGGCTCGGAAGCGCGATTGAGAATTCTTGGGGAGCCGTAATTTGGCAAGAAGTTTTGTCAGCGTGCTGATCGATACGTACAACCACGAGCGCTTTATTGAACAGGCGATCGTGAGCGCGCTGGAGCAAGACTTTCCAGCGGCGGACCGTGAAATCATCGTTGTGGATGATGGCTCGACGGATGGCACGCCGGAAATCGTGAAGAAATTCGAGCCGCGCGTGCGGCTGCTGCGCAAAGAGAATGGCGGGCAAGCTTCGGCGTTTAATGCGGGCATTCCGGAATGCACGGGGGAGATCGTCGCGTTTCTGGATGGCGACGACTGGTGGGCGCCCGGGAAACTCCGCCGTGTTGCTGACGTGTTTGGCTCCGAACCGGCGGTCGGCCTCGTCGGCCACGGCATCAGAGAGACTTTCCCTGATGGTACGGTGCGACTCCGCGCTCCGGAGAAAGACGAAAGACTGCGGCTAGATTCGCTTGCCGCAGCCCGTGTATTTCGGCTGCGAAAGAGTTACTTGGGCACAAGCCGGATGGCGCTTCGGACCCAACTCGCGCGGCAATTACTCCCGGTTCCAGAAACACTGGTCATCGAAGCAGATGAGTATTTGTTTACTCTCGCTGCAGCAATGAGCGAAATCATGATCCTTCAGGACTGTCTGACTCACTATTACATTCATGGTGGCAACCTTTATCTCAGCTCAGGGCATGGAGAGGAGGGCTTGCGCCGGAAACAGCAGGTTCTTGAAGCCCTGGCGAGTTCGCTCCGAAACATTCTCCCTATCAAGGGAGTCTTCGCCGAAGTTACCGATTGCATTGTCGAAATCGTACAAGCGGAAGCCGACCAAATGCGTTTGATGCTGGATGGTGGAACACCGTGGGAAACGTTTCGAACGGAAAGCAAGCTTTATGAAGTGTTGCACGCGGATGCGCCTCGCGGGCACCGTGTTTTTCGGGGGGTGACGATGCTTCCGGCACTCCTTCTTCCACCCCGGCGATTTTACGCGGCCCGCCGTTGGCTGGCTTCCCGGGGATGGTACCGTCAGATTCGAGAGAAAGCATTGCCAGTTCCCGAAATCACGCGGGTCGCGGGCCCCGGAGAGTTTAAGGCATGAGTCTACGGACCGACTATGATGTTTGGCATGAACGGCTCTTCAATGCCGATCCGGAGCATGAAGATGCGTCAAGCCCCTGGTATGAACTCGTACGCGAACAGATAGGGAGTGTCGTTGGCCTGCGTATTTTGGAGGTAGCTTGTGGGCGCGGAGGCTTCGTCAAGGAGCTATCGCGAAACGGCGCACACGTGACGGGGTGTGACTTCTCACTTGCGGCGTTACGCGTCGGCCTGGAAAAACTGCGGGCGCTGGGGAATGGAAGTTCGGCGGCGTTTGTTCAGGGCGACGCCCAAGCTCTGCCTTTCGCTGATGAATCCTTCGATCTGGTGGTCTCCTGCGAAACCATCGAACATGTTCCCGATGTGCGAAAAGCGCTGCGCGAAATGTGGCGTGTCGCGCGTCGCGGCGCCAAACTTCTTCTCACTACTCCGAACTACGCTAACTTGATGGGTCTCTATGATTTCTATGCGCGAGTGCGCCACCCCGGGCGCAGGGATGACCAGCCATTTGACCGCCGCCAGTGGTTCCCGCAGATTCGCGGGTACGTGCGCGGCGCGGGTTGGACCATTCTGCGCAGCGATGGCACGGTGCACCAATTGCCGATTTTCCCTGGGCGCAATCCGGTTGGTTTGCCCGCCCTGGAATCGAACCACGTGATTCGACGGCTTCTTAGTCCCCTGGCATTCCACTACTTTCTGGTTTCTGAGAAGCGAGGCAACGCGTAGATGCGCATTCTGATGATATCGGGAGTGCCGGGGAAGGCCGAAGCAGGGGTCGCTGGCGTTGTCAACAACCTGACGAAAGAATTGCGCGATCTGGGTCACAGCGTGCAGCCGATCTTTTTCCAAGACCTGCTGCCCCAGCAAAAGTGGCCGAACCGTTTTCGTACCGTCGAGTTCGCAAGAACAATTGCTCACTACGTGAAAGAAGTGCGAGCCGAGTACGACGTGATAAATATTCATGCGCCTTACGGATTTTGGTACGGTGCGCAAAGGCGGTGGCGCGGTTCGCAGGCAGGTCCTCCGTACGTCATGACCATGCATGGTCTTGAAGAGCGCCGGAATTACGCGATGGGCCGGGAAGCAAACAAAGGGCGCGCCGACTATTTCCGCTGGAAGAATCGTGTCTGGCAGCGCGTTTATCACATGCAGACCTATCGCTGGTCTTTTCTGACCGCCGATCAATGCGTCGTGCTAAATCGCGAAGCCTTGCTCTTCCTGCAAATGAAATACAATTTGTCCCCGGACCGCGTGTGGTTCATACCAAACGGTGTCGGACCGGAATTCTTCCACGTACGATCTTTCTCTGGCGGAATTGCGAACAAGCTTCTCTTCGTGGGAACGTGGATCGACCACAAAGGAATTTATTATCTGGCGGAGGCCTTCGAAAAAGTTCTCCGAGTCATTCCCGAGGCGCGCTTGACAATTGCGGGCTGCCTGGAACCGGAAGACAGGGTGCGCCGCTGCTTTGCGCCGGCTGCTCAGGCGGCATTGGAAGTGTGGCCGTTTGTGGCACGCGCGGAAATTTCGAGTTTGTATGCCGAGCATGAAATCTTCGTGCTGCCTTCGCTGATGGAAGGGATGCCGCTGGTGCTGCTGGAAGCCATGGCGTCCGGGATGCCGGTGGTGACTACGGAATCGAGCGGCATGACCGACTTGGTTGAGGACTCGCACGACGGGCTCTTCGTGATTCCCGGAGACACGGAGTCGCTTTCGGCGGCGATCGTCAGGCTTTGCCGCGATCCCGAGTTGCGGCTGCGGCTAGGCGCTGCCGCCCAAGAGAAGATGAAACGCTATACTTGGAGTGAGTCGGCGCGCCGTCACGAAATGGTTTTTAACCGGGCGATAGGCGTAAATGCGAACGCAACGGCAGCGGCGGAACCAAAGAATTCCGCCACGGAAGACGTCCGAGTGATCCCTTGAGCCTATCCATCAATTCTCCAGCAAAGCCAGGGAACACCATGAACACGCCAGGAACTCGATTCGCCCGGCATCGCCGTTGCACTGCAGGAGGGAACGCGGCAGCGCATGATCACGCTGGGGATTAATTATTCGCAGATGCATGATTCGTCGGCGTGCATCGTGCGCGACGGCGAGCTGCTGTTTGCGGTGGCCGAAGAGCGCATCAGCCGGCTGAAACACGATGCCGGCTTTCCGAAAAATGCCATTCGAGCATGTCTGGACTTCGCGAAGGTGCGCGCGGAGCAGTTGGACGAAGTGTGTTTCGGCTGGCAGACGGCGGGGCCGGTCTTCCGGCACGATTTGAAATGCTACGCCACCGGGAAAATGCCGCTGACTTATGTGAACGGGCTGAATTCGACGCTGCACTTCCTGAGCATGTGGCATCAGGAAAGCGGAGCGAAGAGATTCGCGCAGCAATGCGGGCCAACGAAAGCGAAAATGCGGTTTGTCGATCATCACCTGGCGCACGCCATCAGCGCCTATGCGTACTCGGGGTTTGACGATGCCGCCGTCGTGGTCATGGATGGCCGCGGCGCGTGGGAAGCGACGACGATCTGGCACGGACACAACGGCAGACTCGACCCGGTGGTGATGATTCCGTTTCCGGATTCGGTGGGATATTTCTACAGCGAATTCACCGAGTTTCTCGGCTTTCAGCGCAACAGTGACGAGTGGAAAGTGATGGGGCTGGCGCCTTACGGAAAGCCGGGCGTGGATTTGTCCACCTTTATCGATTTGAAGGCGGCGCCGTATCGCGTTCACACGAAGCAACTGGTCGCCGACGGTGCGATGCCATTCGCCGGCATGACAGCGGTCCTCGGCCCGGCCCGCGTTGCTGAAAGCGAAATCGACGACCGGCACAAGGATATCGCTTACGCCGTCCAGGACGCTTGTGAAATCGCGATGATGAGCGTGGTACGGATGGCTATCGAGAAAACGAAGTGCAGGAATGTTTGCCTCGCCGGAGGCGTGGCGCTGAATTCGAAAGCCAATGGAAAAATTATGGCCTCCGGCCTGGTGGACAAAATGTTCGTGCAGCCCGCGGCTTCGGATGATGGTGTGGCGCTTGGCGCGGCGCTCGCTCCATATCTCGACGACAACGGAAAATTGCCGAACAAGCCGATGCGGCACGGTTATTGGGGGCCGTGTTTTGACGATGACGCGATTGAAAGCGCGCTGCGCACGTATAAATTGCGTTACACGCGGCTGCCGGACCCCGCGTCAACCGCCGCGGAACTGCTTTCGCACGGGAAAATTCTCGGCTGGTTTCAGGGGCGCATGGAATTTGGCCCGCGCGCGCTCGGAAGCCGCTCGATTCTCGCCGATCCGCGCGATCCGGAAATGAACGCCAAGGTCAACAATGCGGTGAAATTCCGGGAGTGGTGGCGGCCGTT
>JBGQDD010000223.1:0-6055 GCA_041495665.1 Candidatus Acidiferrum sp. | reverse complement strand
CGGCGTCTTTGGTTTGCGGCCTTTCGGTTTTTGTAGTGGCCGGACTTTAGTCCGGTGCGGTTCCAAAGCGCGCTGCCGCAAAAACTAACCGAGCGCCTGCTTCAAGTCTTCTGCTAATTTTTGCGCGCGAAAAACTAACCGAGCGCCTGCTTCAAATCCGCGATTAAATCTTCCTTGTCTTCCAAACCAATCGAAACGCGCACCGTTCCCGGACTGACGCCCGCGCGTCGCAATTCTTCGTTCGTCATGTTGTAGTGCGAACTGTAAATCGGAAGAATCACCAGCGACTCCACTCCACCAAGGCTCGCCGCAAGCAGGAAGAGCCGCACGCGGTCGCAGAAGCGCCGTGCCGCAGGCAGTCCGCCCTTCATGTCGAACGCCAGCATGCTCCCGAATCCCCGCATCTGCTTCCGGGCGAGTTGGTGATCCGCATGCGACTTCAGGCCGGGATAATGCACGCGCGCAACCTTCGGATGCCGCTCGAGGAACTTGGCGACGGCGATGGCGTTTTCGCACTGGCGCTCGACGCGCACACCGAGGGTCTTGATTCCGCGTATCAAGAGATATGCGGCGCCGGGGTCCATCGAGCCGCCCAGGTAGATAATCATGTGGCGGACTTTTTTCATCCACTCCTCGCTGCCGACAGCGACGCCGGCGATGATATCGGAGTGGCCGGCAAGAGCTTTTGTGGCGCTGTGAACGACGATGTCGTAGCCGAGTGCGATGGGATTCTGCAGCACAGGCGTGGCGAAAGTGTTGTCGATAATGGAGACGAGTTTGTGTTTCTTGGCGAAGGCCACGGCTTTGCGAATATCGACGAGGCGAAGCGTGGGATTGGTGGGCGTTTCGACGTAAAGAACTTTCGAACGCGGGGAAACAAGATTTTCGATGCCCGCGAGATCGGTTCCGACGTGGCGGACGGTGATGCCCATGTTGGGGAAAACGTCGCGCATCAGTCGATACGAACCGCCGTAGACTTCCGCGGTGGAGATCAATTCATCGCCGGCTTTGAGCGCGGCAAGCAGCGCGGAGGAAATGGCCGCCATGCCGGAAGCGGTGACCACCGCAGCTTCGGCGCCTTCGAGCGCAGCGATTTTCTTTTCGGCGACGGAGAGCGTGGGATTGCCGTAACGCGTGTAGATGTAGGCCTTGTTTTTGCCCTCGGCCCACAGCTTCATTTCTTCGGTGGAAGAAAAGGTAAAAGTGGAAGAGCGGATAATTTCCGTCACGATGGGGCCGTTGACGCCGCGGCGGTTGGGTTCACCGCCGTGAATGGCTTGCGTCTGCGGGCCGAATTTTGCGGGCTTGTTAGTTCTCATGGGAAAGAGTCTGCACCTTGTGGACAAACAAAAACAGCCTCCAAATTGGCACGGGCATAGACAATTTGGGCTGGCTGTCGTGTCTTACAGATAGAGCGCAGAACGGACGGCAAGATTGGGCGGGAATAAGCTAAGCGCTGAGGACGTGCGGCGACTCTACGACCAGCACGGACCCGCGCTGGTGGCGTATGCGCGCGGTTTCGTGACGGATGCCGCGGCGGCGGAAGACGCGGTGCATCAGGTGTTTTTGCGCCTATTGAGCGCGGAAATAGCCATGCCGGATGCGCCAGTTGCGTATGTATATCGCGCCGTTCGAAACGGAGCCCTGAATGCACGAAGAAGCGGGCTGAGACTGGTGGAGCTTGATCCGCAGAGTAGCGTCTTCCAGCATCGCGGCGGAAATCAAGAAGCGGCGCTGGCCCTCGAGAAAACGCTGGCCGAGTTGCCGGAAGAACAGCGCGAAGTGGTCGTGATGCGAGTGTGGAGCGGACTGACGCTGGCGGAAATAGCGGCGGCTGTTGGTGCGCCGCTCAACACCGTCGCATCGCGGTACAGGTACGCACTGGAAAAACTGCGGGGGAAACTGCAGCCTTGGGAACGGAATGAAAACGGGGTAATGAAAAATGGAAAATAATGACAAGAAATTTGAAGAGTATCTCGGCGAATTTGAGCCGCGAAAGCCGCGCGCTTTGCCGGAACTGATTGTCCATCGAAAAGTTTGGCCCCGGCGCCTTGCCGCTGCGGCGGCGATAGCGATTTCTCTGGGAGCTTCACTGTCGTTCGTGCGGAGAAAAAACGAATCAAAGAGCGGCGAAATAGCTGCACGGAATTCAAAGAGCGTGCTGGAAGCGAAATCCCCGGCACGCCCATTGGCATTGCTCCCACTCACGCAACTCGCGCTGCAGGACCCCGAACAGCTTGATGCGCAATTGACCGCAGCTTCGCTGAGGGTGCTTCCCGACTTTCGAGGAAGCGACAGTACCCTGCGTGTGCTTGCAAAAGAATAGTCCTTCAGGAGGACCGAGAATGCTTAGACAACTAAAGAGAGTAGTCCTTGGTGTGGCACTGATCTTTGCAACGGTAACGGCAACTGCCCAATCGAAGCTTCCCGCCGAGACGCGGAACGCGGCTTTGCGATACTGGCTGGCGTTTGCGGACCTGCAGGATCCGCCGGTGGACAAAGCGACCTCTGAATTGCTGGAGAAAACAGCGGCGGGGGCAGCCGCATGGGACGAAGCGAAACTCGGCCCGATTCTCGACAAGAATGAAACGGCGATCTGGAGGATGCAGCGCGCGACGAGACTGCCGGAGTGCGATTGGGGATTGGAATACGATCTGGGGCCGCGAGCTTCCATTGCTTACGTTTCGAAGGCCCGTGTTCTCGCGCGGCTCAACACCTTGGATGGAATGCGGCTGGTGGCGAAGGGCGATTCGCAGAAGGCGGTCGAGACATGGCTCGCCGGAATTCGGTTTTCGCAGCATCTGACAAGAGGCGGCAGCCTGATTTTTTCGCTGGTCGCAAAGATGGGGCTGGTTTCCAATTTTCACGCGCTAACCCAAGCCGCGCAAAGCGGTGCGCTAACCGGAGAGCAGAAAAAGCAGATCGAAGCCGGCGTGCGTGCCCTGCCGGAAACCGGATTCGACTGGGGCGAGGCGCTGCGCTATGAGGAAGCTCCCCTCACTGCCGCGGTAAAACAGATGACGGAAGCAGCGAATCCTGCTGCTTACTATCAGGAGATGATGGAAAAACCTGCACCAAAGGATTTCACTTTACCGAATTCTTCAGAGATTGCCACTTTTCACCGGCTGATGAACTCGGCGGAAGAAGCGCTGCGGCTGCCGCCGGAACAGGCGACTGAACGACTGAAGACAGTTCAGGACTCGGTTCGGACGCTTCATCCTTTTTTCCGGGATACGACCCCGTCCTTCTCGCGGATCAATGACGCCCGAATCGAAGTACAGACGGCGAGGGCGCAGCTCCTGAAAGCGCTGGCCAGCAAGTAGTCGCCTACGACCGGACGGATGAGAACCCACTCGCAAAACCGGCGCGCGGGGTGCCCGCTTTGAATCGACGGGGCAACTCGCCAAGCTGTGGCACTGCGTGCTGCTCCCTCACAAGAATATCGCCATAGCAGCAGCCCTGCCTGCAGGCGCCTCCGGATTTTGAAATCGACTGGTGGTTGTCAGTCTATCGTTCTCAATTTATCGGCGCTGACTGTCCGCCGCCGAGCCTGGAGGTTGATCCACAAGGACAAGAACTTTGCGGTAGCACACTGCCGTTACGTGACACCGACTTCGGTTTCAAGACTTTCGTCGGGCACAGTCCGAGCGGGCCGGCGGTGCCAGGCAGCGAAACCTTCTCTTACGAGGCTGGAAATGGTACGGCGATTCTGATAAATCAATTTCAGCCAGGACAAAGGGCCCATCTGGGGGAAATAAATTCCGCGGAAGCACATTCGGGCGATGAAAATGTTTATCCGGTAGCCCAAGGGCTTGTCCTTGAGCGAATCGACGGCTTGCGCCATGGCTTCCGGGCTGTAGGAATGAGCCCAGCCAGCTCTCACTTCGGCATGAGCTTCCTCAATGGTCATCTTCAGTGGCGTGTGAGCCATCGCAAACGGGATGAATTCCTGCCAGTGTTTGGGGCGCGTCAATCGCCCCGCGGCCTCCAGCCTCTTATAAAGCGGCGTCGCGGGCAAAGGGGTGAGCAATCCAAAAATGGGCAGCCCTGCCGGCCAGGTACGAATCTCTTTCATGGTGCGCTCTGCGACACCCACGGTGTCGTTGTCCATGCCGAAAATAAAGGAAGTGATGGCGTAAACGTTGCGCAGGGCGAGCCTCTCCAGCACGGCTGCATATTCGCCCGGCTTGTTGAAGCCCTTGTTCATGTCGGCAAGGTTCGCAGGGTCGATGGACTCCATGCCGATGAAGACCCACTTGCCGCCCGAAGCGGCAATGAGGTCCACGAGTTCCTCGTCGCGCAACAGATTGGCGCTGATCTGCGCGACCCAATGCACCTGGGCGCCGGCTGCGATAATGTCGCGCAGCAGGGATTTCGTGCGTTTGATGTTGATGGCGAAATTATCGTCGATGAAGAAGACGGCGATCTGGCCGCCCTCGCTCTTGGCCCGGGCTTTCAGGAGGAGCAGCTCATTCACCACGCTTTCGTTGGTGCGAAAGCGGATGGAGTCGCCAAAAAAACCGGTCACCGTGCAGAACTCGCAGCCATAAGGACAGCCGCGCCCCGACTCCATCGGTATGATGCGAAATGTGCCCCAGCCATCAGAGATACGCTGGAGCGTGCGCTTCGCCATCTTTGGAACCAAATTAAACTGGTCGAGATTTATTTTGTCCCACGGAATCGCCGGATATTCCTTGAGACTGGGTTTGCGTTCCTGGCCAAAGTCATCCACCGGGGCGTAGACATCCTTGAGCTGGCCGCGTGCGGCATCCTCGACGATCTTCGGCCAGGTTTCATCGGCTTCACCGAGCGCCACGGCGTCGGCATGGCGCGGCCCGCCGTTTCGGCCGAGGGCTTCGTCGGCCTCTTCCGTAACGTGAGGTCCGCCCATCACGACCGGCACACCAACGGCGCGGATGGCATCGGCCATGCGGTAAGCCTTGGCGATCATGCGGGTCATCGCGCCGATTCCGACCAGTCCGATGTTCTGTTCGCGCACGTAGCGGGCGATGCCGGCTTCATCCATGGGCTGCGCGTTGCCGTCGATCAGCACGACTTCGTGGCCTTCGGGAGTCAGCGACTGGAGCAAAAACATCCAGAGGTGAGGCATGAAATTACGTGTGACGCCATTATCCGGGTTGTACAGCAAAATGCGCATGTGCTCTTCTCCATTTAGAACGCGCTTCCTTGGCACTGGGCCGGACAAGCCGCGATCTAAACGTTCGTTGTCTAGGGGCCTCAGGGGGGACCAACAAACAAGCTCCGAACATACCACTTTCTTGACGCGCAGGTCAGAAAATTTGGAAAGTAATTCCCCGCACCAGTAATCAGAGTTGTGCCCGGTTGCAATTCCCCCACGATGGCGATGCAGCGTTCCTTCGCTAACGCTCAGAAAAGGGCCGAGCTTGTACTACGAGGAAAAGAAATAGTATTAGCAGCCCGTGGTGCAACCCCTGTAATTTTCATGAAGGCGGAGAGTTGGGGGCAGATGGTTTGGGGTGCGATGTTGCGCGTCACTATGGGCGGACAGCGCAATCCAGGGCCGATAGCGGGCCAACAGCCGACAAAAATACGTGGCCAGAGCGCTGACGTGCTTAGGATCAGCCGACATGAAGCGGCCCATGCTAGAGGAGTCGTAACGGGCGCCGAAGTTGTCGAGGCCGGATTCGGGGTCGCGTTCTTTGCCGGTGAAGTGGAGGGGGCTGGGGTGATAGTGACCTGCACCCCGCAATCCGCAGGGAGTTGTATATGATTCTCCGGAACGAGGGGGGCAGGTCAAGTTGCCACAGAAACACAAAAGCCGCATGCTTTGACCGAGTCAGAGCATGCGGCTTTCTGATGTGACCCGTTGGATTTACGGGTAAGGCAAATATCTCCACAGATCGTTTAGCAAGCTAAAGCCACTCGAGCCCGTTGCATCGAGGCCTTCGCCGCCAAACATCCAGAACGTCTGCTCCGCACCAGTTTGCCCATTGGTCGTAGTCCAGTAAGACGGAGCCCAGCGAGTTCCGGGGTTGTTCGTCACACGGGGCCAGACCACCGGGTCGGGAGGTCT
>JBGQDD010000222.1:0-6055 GCA_041495665.1 Candidatus Acidiferrum sp. | reverse complement strand
GCTTCGCCTATCTCGTTCTGCTACTGGCGATGATGAATTTCATTTCCCACGGCACTCAGGACATGTACCCGACCTTTTTGCAGCAGCAGCACGGTTTCAGTCCGCAGCGCACCTCGGACTTTACCGTGATTTCGATGATCGGCGCGCTCTGCGGCGGGTTGATGTTCGGATTTATATCGGACGGCCGCGGACGGCGGCGCACCATGGTGATGGCGGTGCTGCTCGGAATTGCGGTAATTCCACTGTGGATATTTGCGCCCAATCCCCCCCTGATTCTGCTGGGCGGTTTCCTGATGCAATTCATGGTGCAGGGCGCGTGGGGGGTGATCCCGGTTCACATCAACGAGCTCTCTCCCGATCAGTTGCGGGGATTTTTTCCGGGATTAGCGTACCAGTTCGGCGTGTTGATTGCTTCCGGCAGCGCGTATTTCGAAGCGCGAATGGCGCATTTCATGAGTTACAGCCGGGCCATGGGGCTGTTCGCCGCCGTGGTGCTCTTAACCGGAGCGCTGGTGATCTTTCTCGGCCCGGAAGAACACCGCGCGGAATTCGGCAGGCGCGACTCCGCGAAAGCGTGACCGGCACTGCTTTGGGTGCCGTGGCGGGAGCTCGATGCGTTGTGATAATATTTATCTACGGCGCGCCCGTAGCTCAGTTGGATAGAGCGTCTGGCTACGAACCAGAAGGTCGGGAGTTCGAGTCCCCCCGGGCGCACCACTTTCTCCAATAAAAGAGGCAAATGTTCGAATGGCGCACCCAGTCGAATACATCCCATCTTAAGCCTATCTTAAGTTTCAAAGTATCGTGGTCCGAGAATGCAGAAGAAACTTCACATCGCTTGCGGATTCAGCAAGAGCCGAAGCGCGTAGCTTTACTCGTTGTCGTGAGCGGATTCGCGCCTCACCTGTTCGAGGTTTTCACGCGCCAGCGTATTGTTGGGGTCGATCGCCAGGGCTCTCACTAGATGCGCTCGCGCTTCCTTCCAGTTGCCGGTTTCGGCCAGCGCGCCTCCGAGGTTTGCTTCCGCATTGGCGTCCTGTGGATTGAGTCGAACCGCAGCGCGAAAATGTTCCACGGCTCCCTTGAAGTCCCCCTGTATCGCCAGCGCCGTCCCCAGGTTGTAGTGCGCGTCAAAATAGTCCGGGCGTGACCGCAGCGCCGCTGCCAAATACTTGATCGCTTCGTCAGGATGGCTCGCGGCTATGTATGCGGCTGCAAAAGCATTGTTTGCCGTGGCGTCTTCTGGCCGCAGCTGCAAGGCCAGCTCGTAATGCTTCATGGCCTCTGACAATTCGCCGCGCGCCTGCAGCATCGCAGCGAGATTGTAGCGCGCTTCAAAGTCTGCGGGATTCTTCTCCACGTTGTGCCGCGCCATGGCTTCCTGCAAGACTCTCCGTGGATCATTGGCCTCGCTGGACGCCCCGCGTGGCAGCAACTGCAGCCATAGATGAGCCATTTCATCGCTCGAGCTGTTGCCTGCCGTCACCCGTTTCGGCGGGTCGTTTGGGTTGAGTGGATTCTCGTCAGAGTTGTCGTAGGAATACCGCATCGAAACGACGGTTCCCTTCGGCAAATCCACCGGCATCGCGTAGCGATAGACGGCCTGCCAGTTCAGATTCCACTGCGGGATGTGGATTAGTGATTTCTTCATTCCGTCCGGATACGTCGCAAACGCCCGGAGATCTCGCCCGAGATAGTGCGCATGCGGGTAAATGGCGAGGAGTTCTACCTCTTCGGGCACCGTGAATTCATCCGTCACAATGAAATCTTTGACGCCGGGTGGAATATCAATCTTCCGGTCATTATCCAGTTGCACCAGCATTGGAAAGCGTTTTGCTGGACGATCCGTGAAGTACAACCCCAGACTTGGTTGAATCCATTCCTGCTTTCCGGAAGGCTGCAAGTGGATATTCAGAACCAGATCCGTCCCCGCATCGAGTCGCAACGCCATGCCATCCGGTTCAGTGTAGGGAACAGTGCCCGGCTTCCAGAAGAGAAAATGACTGTCGGGATCGAAGGCTTCCGACTCGATCTTGAGTTCCATTCCCGCGAACCCAGCTCCGGGGGAAGACTCTTGCAACCGAGCCGACTGCATGCGGTCCACCAGAACGTTTGCGTGATGGACCACACGCTTGTCACCTGGGCGGATCTCCATGGCTTTCAGCCAGCGCGTCTGATTCACAGGCGTGCGGAAAATGAAATTCCAGTACTGATCGGTCCCTTTGGCCGGAAGCAAGCAGGGCTTCTCGGCTTTGATGATCAGATCTGGCCTGCCAATCTGCCAGCCTTCCACAAAATTGGGATGGGGTGGCAGGTCGGACGCTGCGCCTTCCATCGCGCCGCCTTCGACCCATTTCGCTATCAACTCAATTTGCCTGTCCGAGAGACGTAGTTCATCGGCGAGCTTGAAATCGCCGGGTTCCGGCAGCCACGGCGGCATGAATTTGGATTGTGTTACTGCCGCGATCTGCCTGGCGTGAGACACGGCATCTTTGTAGGTGAGCAGAGGGAATGGACCTGCTTCACCGGGTCGGTGGCAGCCTGCGCAATAGCGAAAGAGAATTGGCGCGACATCACGATTGAACGTCACCTGCGGTCTTACCATGGTGCTATGTGCCTGCGGGAAGGGCACCGGCTTGCTCTGCAAGGACGCGGCGACAACGAGTCCAAAGGACAAGGCAACCGCCGCAACGGCATGCCTTCGGCGAGTCATTTCAGGTCGGAGATGAAACAGCCAACGCCCTCCGCAGCCGCTGACGGGGGAGCCACACCTTGGCTTGCGGCTTCGATGGCATCTGCCAATTCATGAGTCGTCGCCGTGCGGCGGGCCTTGCCTAAGTCCCGATAGAGGTTATCGATGCGCCCATGATAAACGAGATCACGCCTCAAATTGAAGACAACGACTTCAGGAGTCACCTTCGCACCGCTCTTCTTCACCAAGACATGCTCCGGATCGCGCAAAGCCGGCAACTTGTAGTTAAACTCCCGCAGGTAAGAACGAATGCTTTCTGGCGATTCGTTCTTGTCTGGAAAAACCAGCCAGAAAGCGGCCGCGCGTCCGTATTTCACACTCATTTCCTGGAGGAGCGGTGCATAGCGATTCGAAATCGGACAATCCGTTCGAACGAAAACCAACACAACTACCTTGCCAGGAGCTTCTTTGAGCGGATCCTTGGGGGAGCCACCAAGGTCGAGAGCTTGCTGCCCCGCGGCAATGGGAAGAATAGAAACATAAAGCATCAGGACAGCGGCAATCGCTAGCCGAGCCAGAGAGACGCGCCGGAAAACGTGAGAATCAATGTACAAGGAAGTTCGCGCCTGACGTGAGATAAGCGCAGCTTACTCTTGCAGGCGGCCCCCGTTTATTTCGTTATCTTCGCGATGAACGCCGAGTAAGGCTCCATCGGCACAAATCCATTCGCTGGTGGCAGTGGCTTGTGAAAACTCGTTAACAGCACGCCGACTTTCGGCATGGCAAACCCGGCGGAAGAAAGGTCAAGTCGCACCTGTTGTTCCTTCCCTGACATGTTCAGCATTACCAGGATGGCTTCGCCCTTGTAGCGGCGAACGTAGGCCAGTACATTCGGGTCGTTTTCATTGAGCGCAAGGTAATCTCCTTCGAGCAACGCTGCTTCCTTGTGCCGCAGCGAAAGCAGCTCACGGTAAAAGCTCAGCACGGAATTTGGATCTTTCATTTCACTTGCGACATTGTGAGTCTTGGAACTGGGCGGAACCGGTAGCCACGGTTTGGTCTTGCTGAACCCGGCATTCGTGCTGTCGTTCCACTGCATGGGCGTGCGTTCGCCATCCCGGCCTTTTTCGAGCGGCCAGCCCAGCTTTCCGATGGGGTCTTGCACTTCGTCTTTGCTCTTCGGATCGTTGTTCTCCATGCCGATCTCTTCGCCGTAATACATGATGGCCGTGCCGCGCAGCGTCAGGTACAGCGCCGCCATCATCTTGGCGATGTCGTCGTTGTGCGTTCCGTCGGCATAGCGCGCGTAGGAGCGCACGATGTCGTGGTTGGTGATGACGTAGGTGGGCCAGCCTCCCGCGGCGTCCACGGTGGCAATGTGCTTGCGGTACTGATCCGCGGAAAGACCCATGAAGCCGGTCATCATGAGGTCCATGGGCAACTGCAGTTCGTCGTTGTGAGCGCCGTAATAGTCCTTGAGTTCCGCAACATTGCTCGTCCAGGTTTCTCCGATCAGAACGGAGCCGTATTCGTTGGCCGTGCTGCGCAGTTTACGCATCACGTCGTGAACTTCAGGCAACTTTTTGTCGTACTTCTCGTCCATATTGGGCCGGCCGAATTTGTCCGTGCCCGCAAGAACCGGATTGTCAGTGAGTTTCGGGTCTTCGAAGAGCGTATCCACCGCATCCAGGCGGAATCCGGAAACACCCCGCTTGTACCAGAAGCGCGTCGCGTCCAGCATCGCCTTTTCCACCGCGGGATTGCGCCAGTTCAAGTCCGGCTGCTGCGGATAAAAGTAGTGGTAATAATACTGATTCGTCTTTGGATCGAGCTTCCATGCAGACAGCCCAAACGTGGAAAGCCAGTTGTTCGGCGGCTGGCCCGGCCCCTTGCCGTCCCGCCAGATAAACCAATCGCGATGCTCGGAGGTCTTGGAAGACTTGGAATCCTGGAACCACTTGTGCTGGTCCGACGTGTGATTCACTACAAAATCCAGAATGATTCGAATGTTGCGCTTCTTGCTTTCGCTGACCAGGTGATCGAAGTCCTTCAGCGTTCCATACATGGGATCAATCGCCTCATAGTCGGACACGTCGTATCCGAAATCCACCTGCGGCGACGGAAAACACGGTGTGATCCACACGGCGTCCACGCCGAGCTCTTTCAAATAATCCAGTTTTGAAGCGATGCCGTTGAGGTCGCCGATCCCATCATTATTGCTGTCCGCAAAGCTTCGCGGATAAATCTCGTAGAACACCGCGTGCTGCCACCACGGGTGTCCTTCCGCATCCACCTTCTGCTGCTGGGCCCCCGCCCGAGGCGAAGCAGCGCAAAGACTCAGAACCAGCAAACTGGCAACAAAAAGCTTTCTTGCCACGGCCGTTCCCTCCCTCACCGAAGTCCGTATCAGTTTCCCGCGCAGGCGTTTCCGCATGCTGCGCTTTCCCAGGTCATCCCGGAGGAACCTTGGCCCACAAATGGATGACAACTTTGGCATGTGTATACCGGTCTGAATCGCTCGTCGGCATTTTAATCCATAACGTTATCCATCCGGGTTTTCGTCCGAGCTCAGCTCCCTCCACGTTCTGAATTAGGCCAGCATTCCATACTTCCATTTCGTATTCGCCGCCCGCCACGCCAGAAACTTCCAGTGTAAGCTGGTCTCTCGAAGCCGACCACGTCTCCGAAAGAACCCGCAACCCCCGGCTCTCGTTCCCAAGCTCCGGCAAGCTAGACTGTTCACTCAGCCCAAAGTCATTCGATAGCCGAATCCGCAAAAAATACTTTCCTGCCGCGATCGGAAACTGTACCACAACGTGCTGATCGCCCTCACGCGTTTCCAGTTGGAAAGGAACCGGCTTGCCGTTCAATTCTACCTTTTGCACTTTAGCCTTCAAGCTGATCGCAGGCCGAAACTCGATTGTGCACTCTTCGCTTCCCGAAGTCAGGCCGGTCTCCAACACGATTCCTTCTTCTGTCTTCGAATAATTCATCAGCAGCGTGTTCTTGCCGACCCGCACATTCTGCACGGTGAATCGCGTCCAATTGGCCGGAATGTGCGGCGTCAATCTCACCGTGTGATGGATCGCATCCGTCTCTAGCCCCAGCATCCCGCGCAAAATGGGGCTCACCACCATCGCCGCCGACCAGATCTGATGCGGCGAGCTCGTCGAGAGCGGTTGGTAATAGTCACCGGAAAGAACCTCCGTCACGTGCCCTAGCGAGCCATGCAGCGCCAGCAGCGCGTTGGCCCGCAGATTCGCGTACGCCGGAAACGTCTGGTGATACCGATACTCGGCGACCGACGCCCATCCCGTGAACAGCGGCCACACTGAACCGTAGTGGTAGCCTCCGCCGCTAAAT
>JBGQDD010000221.1:0-6056 GCA_041495665.1 Candidatus Acidiferrum sp. | reverse complement strand
ATAAATCCGCTGCGGCCCGCTTTCAGAACTTCGTGCAGGTTCATGCCGAAGCCCAGGGCCACCACGGAGCCTTGGAGAAGAGTGCGCGCGATGCCGCGGCTTTCGTTGATGTACGGATGCGGGAAGCTGAGACCGAAAAGAATTCCTATCGTGAGCGCGACGGGCGGCGAGAGCAGGCTCGAAAACGAAAGAATGAGACCGAGAGCAAACAGAATCTTCGGGAGCGTGGGCATCGACGGAAGGAAGAATATCAGGCCGCGTATGCGGAGAGCCAGCAGGTGCGCGTTTAATCATGCGGTTTCTCCGAAGAGGGAGAAGCTGCGGGTTGAGCGGGCTGCGCCGGAGCGGGTGAAGGGTGAGGCGCGTGCGGAGGGGCGAGGGCGGTGATGATTTTGGAGGTGGCGGTCTTGCTGGTTTGGCAGTTGCGGTCGTAGATGCGGCACTGCGCGAGAGTGTACTTGCAGCCGCAGGTGCAGGTTTCGGCGTTGAATTTGTGGAGCGCGACGGTTTTTTGTTCGGGCGTGAGCTTGGAGAGATCGACGCCGGGAAGTTCGCTGGCGCGGTCGGCGTTCTTCAGGAAAATCTGGCCGGTGTCCTCGAAAGTTTCCACTTGGATGTTGCCGATGGGCAGGCCGAGAAGCGCGCGAATTTCCGTTTCGTAGAGCACCGGATCGCGAAGACCTTCGTGTTTCTGAACGATGCGGCCTTCGGCGTCGAGCACGAAAGAAGTGGGAAGCGCGGCGATGCCGCCGTATTGGAAGCGGATTTCGTTGCCGGCAATGGCGACGGGATAGTTGATGCCGAATTCGGCGACGAACTTTTTGATGGCGTCCTGATCGTCGTCATCGACGACGAGTCCGAGAATCTGGAGGCGGTCTTTGTATTTGTTCTGCAGCTCAACGAGATCCGGAATTTCGGCGCGGCAAGGACCGCACCAGGTGGCCCAGAAATTCAGGAGGATGACTTTGCCTTTGGAGACGGCGAGCGTGAGGGGCTTGCCGTCGAGGCCGGTGAGCTTGAAGTCTGGCGCGGGATCGGGGTTGCGCACAAAGCGGATGGTGGGCTGGTTTTCCTGCTGAGCAGAAACGAGAACTGGAACGAAGCAAAGAAGTAAGGAAGTAATGAGGTAAGGAAACGCAGCACAACGATGGAAATTGAGCTTCATGGCGTCATCTATAGGAGAACATAGTGGACGGACGACGCCAAGGGCCAGATTTGCGGAGAGATACTTTCCAGCGGGGCCGGAGTGTCGCATCGCCGCCCGCCGCGGCGCGCCGGAATTGCATTGACATGGGGAGGGTGGGGGCATATCGTCAGCGCACATTGGCCGGTGCCCCGGGCGCGAGCCACTCTTCCCAGGTTACCCAGTAGAAGACCGAACGCCGTATCCCGGCACCCTACGCGAAGTGTGCGATTGGAGCGACGAGGAGAGGCCTTCAGACGTGTTGCGCCGCGCGGCCTGCCAGTGAGTCCAGGAGGACACAATAATGTTGAAACGGATAGCGGGTTTGCTTGTGGTGGTGGTGTTGGCGGTGATCCTTGTGCCGGCGGCTCTTCCCCAAATGGAACCGACGCCGATCGTGTACACATATGTAAGCCAGTTCCAAATCCCGCGGGCGAATTGGGCGCAATACTCGGAAGACAACGAGAAGTCGTTCGTTCCCGTTGTGGAGAAGTCGTTAGCCGACGGGACCATCCTTAGCTGGTCTACCTTTGAGCAGGTCGTGCATACGCCGGAGGGATTCACGCACGGCGCGGCGTGGTCGTCCAACACCCTCGCGGGGCTTATGAAGGTGCTCGAGGAACTGCGCAAGAGCGCTCCGCGGTCAAGCCAGATCGCAGCGATTAAGCACGAAGACTACCTGATGCAGACGACGATGTACCGCGTTGGCAGCGGAACCCCGGCGTACCTGCGCGTGGTGTGCTCGAATGCGAAGGCCGACAAGCCGGGCGAATACGCCGCGGTGCTCAAGAAGTTCCTGGTGCCGATGTTTGATGAACAGGTCAAGAAGGGAGTGGCCACGTACTACGGCCTCGACGAACAGTACGTAAACAACGAGGCGCCGTCGATTCGGTGCCTGGTCATCAACTACCCCAATGCGGAAGGCATGGACAAGTGGGCTGCGGCCGTCAACGCAACCTTGGGCAAGATGAGCGCGGCGGATCGAGATGCCTTCACCAGCGCCACGGTGGCTGATAGCCGGCGGGACATCATGGCGCGGATAACTCACTCCGGCCATAAATAGTTGATTCGTAGCTTTGCGGGTGTCAAACGGGGAAATGCGCTGCCGAAGTAGGGGAAGTGTATCTCTCCGTTTTTTGCGAAGGTTGCGACTTTCAGCTGCGGCAAGGAGTGGTAGGTGGAAGAAAGGCGGCAGCCCTTCGAAGCTCAGGGCAAGCAAAGCTGCCGCACTCCAAAGGGTTTCTGGTTAACCATAACTACCACCCCTCCACCCCGCTGTTTCTTGTAAGTGTTGCAGCTAAAGGACTTAGGTTTTCTGTAAGTCTTTTAGAATCAACACTTGTGGACGCCTACGTAAGTGTTGCATCTAAAGAACTTGTTTACTCCAAAAGTGTGCAAAAGGCGGTTTATTTCGTAAGTGTTGCGAATAGAGGACTTAGGCTCAAAAGCAGGCTTCAGAAAGCAAGAACGCCAGCAGGGATGCTGGCGTTCCCGGGTTCGGGCGCAATATTACCCAGGAAGTACTGTACGCTGGGACTCTCTTTTTGTCAATAGAAAATTGGAAAAATCGCGGGTGCGGCGGCGGGAGGGCGGGGAAAAAGTCAGGAGCCTCTAGAGTGCAGAGAGGAGTTCGTCCGCGGTGATTGAGGCGTCGCGGAGAATGCGGCGGAGGGTGCCGAAGGCAATTACAGGGTGAAGGGGAATAGTGACCGGCTGGCGTTGTGGGTCGGTTGAGTGGCGAAGGCGGACGTGGCTGCCCTTCTGGCGCACGGCAACATAGCCAAACTTTCCGAGAGCGCGAATCAGGTCGGCGCCCGAAATGACGGGCAGCTTGGGACTCATCGGGTGACGACGCTTCCAATCAGGACATTAGTTGGGATCGGGGATTTCTTCGCCGCGGCTTTCCATGTCCTCAATGCAGAGGTCGATGGCTTCGCGGATATTGGCAAGGGCTTCAGGAACAGTCTTCCCCTGAGAATAGCAGCTGGGAATGGAAGGACACACCACGACATAACCGCCGTAGTCTGCGTCAGGTTCGAGAAAGACTTTGAAATCGCGGGTGGTCATAAGATTCATCGTAGTCGAGGGAATAGGGGTATGCAAGTAATGAGCGCGCCAAAGATTTCGGCGATGGAGAATGAGCCACGTAATTTGACGATTGGGACGTTGATCCGGGTGGCGCATGGGTCAGGGAAAACTAGAAACTAGAAGTCAGAAACTAGAAAACTGAAACTGGAAATCAAGTTGGTGCGGAGGAAAGGGACGAAGGCGGGACGGCGGGGAAATGGCGAGGGAAAGGTCAATAGCCGCAGCCGTTAAAACCTAAGGCTGCGGCATCAGTCTGTTGCAAAGCACAGTAATACAGCGTATCATTCCGTATTATGAGTGCGCTGAAAACGATCAGTTTTCGGATTCCGTCCGATACCGTGGAGTCGCTGGATGAGCTGGCCGAGAGCATGGATCGCGATCGCAGCCACGTGCTGAACGAGGCAGTGGAACATTACCTGCGACTCAATGAGCATCACATCAAACTGATCAAAAAGGGCTTGCGCGCGGCCGAAAGAGGGGACTTTGTGCCGGACGCGGAGATGAAAAAGCTGATCGCCAGAATGCGGCGAGCAAAGTAGCGCACCGCGATGCGCGTGCGCTGGACGACTCCTGCCCGGGAACAGTTGGTAAGTGCGTACGAATATATCGCCGAGGAAAATCGTGCGGCGGCGGTTCGGACTGCCGATCAAATCTGGGAAAGCACGCAGCTACTTGCCCGTCACCCCATGGCGGGCCGGGATGGGCGCGTGGCTGGTACACGCGAGATGGTCATTTCGGGCACGCCTTTTCTGGTCGCGTATCGGATAGAAAAGAACGAAGTGCGAATTCTCGCAGTTCTTCACGCGGCCCGGGAATGGCCGGAGGAATTTGAGTAAGGCCTGAGCCATAAAAAGGAAACGGGCGCGGCGAAGATCTCGGCGATGGAGAATGAGCCACGCAATTTGACGATTGGGACGTTGATCCGGGTGGCGCAGGCCTTGGATCGCGGGGTGGAAATCAAGTTGGTGCGGAGGAAAGGGACGAAGGCGGGGCGGCGGGGCAATGGCGGGGGAAAAGTCAAAGGCTGCGGTGCACGGCTTGATGATTAATCGCGGCGGAAGTCCTCGAGCGTGAATCTTGCGTCCTTCAGAATCTTTAGAAAGAGGCCCTTCGGAAGATCTCCGGCGTGAACGGGAACAACGAGCGTTTTACGAGTGGGATGTTCCAAAATCAGGTGCGAACCCGCCTGCCTGGCCTTGCGATACCCTTGCCGCAGAAGGAAGCGAATGAGTTCGCGAGTGGGAACCATTCAGTCCATCGCGAGTGTGACTGTCTCGGCGTAAACGGTACGGGTGGCAGGAACGGGCTTGCCCTTTTTGAGGCAGTGTTGGATGTAGAGGCGCATGGCCTCGAGGATGCTCTTCTTGGCCTGTTCGATGGACTTCCCGAGACCATAGACGCCCGGGAAATCGTCACTGTACGCGTAGTAGCGCTTGCCTTCGCGCTCGACGGTGATGGGGTAGCTGTAGAGAGTCATGCTGGTAGCAAGTTTACCATGAAGATGTGAGGACTGGCGGCGAAGGCGGACATGAGCGCGCCAAAGATTTCGGCGATGGAGAATGAGCCGCGGAATCTGACGATTGGGACGTTGATCCGGGTGGCGCATGCGTTGGACAGCAGGGTCGAAATCAAATTGGTGCGGAGGAAAGGGACGAAGGCGGGACGACGGCGAAATGGCGGGGGAAAAGTCAAAACCCGCAGCCTTTAAACCGAAGGCTGCGGCGCCTGGTAGTTGGCGTAGCTCAGGTTAAACGGTAGGAGCCGCCGCCTAGGAATTCCAGCAGGCCAAGGTCACGAAGAACCTGCAATTGCTGACGGATTTTATCGCGGACGTGAGCGTTACTCGGGTGGAGTTTGGCAAGGGCGTCGGTATGTTCGTACACATCCGCCAGATTGAAATCTGTTGTCCGCATTGATTGCACAACTTGCAAAACGTCGAGGGTCCAGCCGCGTTTTTCTACCTTTAATTTCTCCAGTGGGCGAAGCCGGTTGTAAGAGCTGCGCACTTCGCGCGGAGTGTGCGGAATTCCCTGAGTTACGAGAGAGATGCGGGCATGCACGGGAATCTTGTCTAACAGAATGTTGCAGCCAACCCAACCGGCGCGGCGAGCAGTCGGAGCGAGTGGTTTGCGGCGTTCAACCGCGGACAACGCAAAAGCGAAATGGGGGACGAGAAGAACCGTGCGGACGGCCCAGGTGTCGAGGTCGTAATGCAAGACGAAAAGATTAGGGGTTCTATCTTCGAGGATGGCGCGCTTCATTTGGGAGTAAGCAGCGTCGACAATTCTGGAGCCAATTGGTTTGGATTGGCTTTTTAGTTGGAAGGGGGAATCACAAGAGGGGCAGAAGTAGTCGATCGCGGCGGTGCCCTGCGGCGCAGATCGGAGGCGTGGTGATTCGCATGCGGGACAGAAAAGGTTTGTGGCACCCCAGGATTCGGTTCCGACACGGGCGCGCTGGGAGGCGCTTTTGTAACGGTCGAGGCCAGCGGTGGGTAGATGAAGATCCACGCGGGGATTAGATCACGACTGGACAAGAGAAAGGCAAGAGAGATTTCTCGCTGCGCTCGAAATGACGGGCGCTTCGTTATTTGGCAGGTCAGGCGAGGTAGATTTCGGTTTCGGTTTTGATGATGAAGAGGGCGTCGGAATCGATGCGGCCGGAGGCGCGGAATTGTTGCCAGGCGTCTTCGAGGGAAGCGGCGAGCACGGAGAAGATCACCTCGCGCTTGATGCGGCCGATGAAGTAGAAGCGGCGTTCCTGCTGGACGAGTTGGAGCCGAGCT
>JBGQDD010000220.1:0-6070 GCA_041495665.1 Candidatus Acidiferrum sp. | reverse complement strand
GTTCATCTTCACGTTCACACCGATTACAGCCTTCTCGATGGGGCCTGCGAAACCTCCGAGCTTTTGGATGAAGCGTCCCGCCAGAAGATGCCCGCCGTGGCCATCACCGACCACGGCAATCTCTTTGCCGCCGCCAATTTCTTCTATGAAGCCGGCAAGCGCGACGTCAAGCCCATCATCGGCTGCGAAGTCTACGTGGCCAAAGGCAGCCGCCATGATCGCGGCGAAAAAACACATAGCGGCAACGGCCAGGATCGCGGCGACGCCGAGCCCGGAATGCGCGGCTCGAATCATCTGGTGCTCCTGTGCGAATCGCTCGAGGGCTATCACAATTTAATCAAGCTGGTTTCCGCCGGTTTTCTCGAGGGCTTCTACTACCGCCCGCGCATCGACTACGACTTACTTTCCAAACACAGCAAAGGCTTGATCGCGCTCTCGGCCTGTCTCCGCGGCCCGGTGACGGAAGCGGTCGTGGATCAGAAGTACGATCAGGCGCGCGAGAATGCTTATCGCTTGCAAGATCTTTTCGGCAAAGGCAATTTCTTTCTCGAGATTCAGGACCAGGGCTTGCCGATCGAAAAGGATGTCAATCCCGAACTGGTTCGTCTTTCGAAAGAGACCGGCATCCCCCTCGTCGCCACCAACGATTGTCATTACCTCCATCACGACGACGCTCACGCCCATGATGTGCTGCTCTGCATCCAGACCGGCAAGACCATGAGCGACACCAATCGCATGAAGTTCCAGACCGACCAGTTCTATTTCAAGAGCGCGGTGGAGATGGCCCAAGTTTTTGGCGAGCTTCCCGAAGCGCTGAGCCGTACCGTGGACATCGCTTCGCGCTGCAACGTGAAAGTCGAGCGCATCCCCAATCCTTTCCCGGAGTTCAAAGTCCCGGAAGGGCATACCTCCGCAAGCTATTTTGAATCCGTGGTGCGCCAGGGATTCGCCGCTCGCGTTCCGCAGCTCGAGCGCCAGGCGCAGCAAGGATTGCTGCGGAATTCACTGGCCGAGTACGAGCAGCGGCTGACCTCCGAAATCGAAATGATCAAGAAGATGCGCTACGAGGGCTACTTCTTGATCGTCTGGGATTTTATCCACTACGCGCGCGCGCAAGATGTTCCTGTCGGACCGGGGCGCGGTTCGGCGGCAGGGAGCCTGGTGAGCTACGCCCTGCGCATCACCGATGTCGACCCCTTGCGGTACAACCTGCTCTTCGAGCGCTTCCTGAACCCCGAGCGCGTCTCCATGCCCGATATCGACATCGACTTCTGCATGCGGCGGCGCGGCGAGCTGATCGAATACGTGACGCAAAAGTACGGCCGCGAAAATGTCGCGCAGATCATCACCTTCGGAACTATGGCCGCGAAGGCCGCAGTTAAGGACGTTGGCCGCGCCATGAACATTCCATACGGGGAAGTGGATCGCCTGGCCAAGCTCATTCCCACGACGCTCGGCATCGAGTTGAAAGACGCGCTGGAAGAAGCGCCCCAGCTCAAATCCGCCATCAACAGCGATGAACGGCTCAAGGATTTGATGGCCGTGGCGTTGCGTCTCGAGGGATTGTCGCGGCACGCTTCCACTCACGCAGCCGGCGTCGTCATTTCTTCGCGCCCGCTCACGGACATCGTTCCGCTCTACAAGTCCAACCGCGATGAAATCACCACCCAATACGACATGAATGCGCTCGAGCGCATCGGCCTGCTGAAAATGGATTTTCTTGGCCTGACCACGCTAACCGTGCTCCACGACACCGTGCGCATGATCCAGCAGAATCGCGGTGCGAAAATTGAAATCGACAGTCTTGCCTTGGATGACTTCGAAACGTACAAACTCTTCGCCCGCGGCGAAACGACCGCCATCTTTCAGTTTGAATCCCACGGCATGCGCGATATTCTGCGCCGTTACCAGCCGACTCGCATCGAAGATCTCACCGCTCTCAACGCGCTCTACCGTCCAGGTCCCATCCAAGGCGGCATGATCGACGATTTCATCAACCGCAAACAAGGCAAGACCAAGGTCAGCTTCGAAATTCCGCAGTTGAAAGACATTCTCGGGGAAACCTACGGCGTCATCCTGTACCAGGAACAGGTGATGCAAGTCGCCAATCTCCTGGCGAGTTTTTCGCTCGGCGAAGCGGATATCCTTCGCCGCGCCATGGGCAAGAAGAAGAAGGAAGAGATGGCCGCGCAGCGCGCCAAATTCATGACCGGATGCGCCGCCAACAAGATCCCGGAGAAAAAAGCTAGAGGCATCTTCAACTTGATGGAGGAGTTTGCCGGCTACGGCTTCAACAAGTCGCACTCCTGCGCCTACGCTTTGCTCGCTTATCAGACGGCGTATCTGAAAACGCACTATCCCGTCGAATTCATGGCCGCGCTCCTGACCTCGGAAGCCGGCAACACCGAGAAAGTCGTGAAGTACATCAATGAAGCGCGCGGCATGAGCATTTCCATTCTCCCGCCCGACGTGAACGAGAGCGATCTCTACTTCACGCCCGTCGGGGAATCGATTCGCTTCGGTCTTGCTGCGATCAAGAATGTTGGCGAGAACACCGCCAAAGCGGTTCGGGAATCGCGGCTCGGTCAGGGAGAATTCAAATCCCTTTATGATTTCTGCGAGCGTATCGAGTCGCGTTTCCTAAACAAACGTGTGTTTGAAAGCCTGATTAAGTCGGGCGCCGTGGATTCACTCGGTCCGCGTGAATCCATGCTCTCGTCCGTGGACGATGCCGTCGCAGCGCTGCAGCGCGCTTCCCGCACGCGTGAATCGGGCCAGCACGGATTGTTTGGAACCGCCGCTGCCCCCGCGCCGATGCCGTTCGAATTGCGGGAGGCTGCGCCTTGGAGCGAGGAAGAACGCCTCGCCAGCGAATACGCCATGCTGGGCTTTTACGTTTCCGGCCATCCATTGGCGAAATACGCTTCACGTGTGATGGATCTGAAAACCGTTTCGCTCGATCAGATAGAGGGTCAGCGAAACGGAAAAGAAATCACCGTTGCCGCGTTGATTGTCGGTACGCGCCCCATGCGTTCGAAAAAAGGCGCGCGCTGGGCCATCTTCACGATTCAGGATATGACCGGCGTTCAGGAACTCCTCGCTTTTCCTGAAAGCTTTGCGCGTCTCGAACCGGTCTTGAAGCCGGGCAATCCGCTTCTCCTGAAAGTTCGCGTGCAGGTCGAGGAAGCGGGCACGCGGCTTTCCTTGCAGGAAGCTCGTCGGCTCGAGGAAATGGCGGAGCACGCCGCGTCCAGCGAGCTTCGCGTTCGAATCGAAATGAAATCGCTGAGCGAAGACGCTCTCGACCGTTTGGAAGACTTGTTCACCGCTACGCCCGGACCTTGCCAGGTCGTGTTCGAATTGTGCTCGCCGGACGGTTCCGTGGCCGTGCTGCAAGCGCAGCAGCGCGTGAAAAACTCGCCTGAATTGGTGGAATCAGTCCGGGAAATCTGCGGCAACCCCGCCGTTCGAATGGTGCCCGGATGAGCGCAAAAGATAAAACCAAAGCCGGCGCGCCGCCTCCAGGGCATTCGAAAGAGAGCGACCGCCAAAAAGAAATCGACCGCTTGGAAAAGGATGTCGGCGAATTGCGCCATCTGGCCGGGGACGCGGATGCCGACGCGGAACTGGAACGCATCCGCGAGCAGGTCGCGGAATTACGGCGCGAGTTTTACACCCACCTGGGTCCGTGGCAGCGCGCGCAGATCGCGCGTCACCAGCAGCGTCCATATACGCTGGATTTTATCGGCATGCTGTTCACTGATTTTATCGAACTGCACGGCGACCGCGCCTATGCCGACGATAAGGCGATCATCACGGGATTGGGAAAATTTCATGGGCGCCCCGTGGCCATCATCGGTCATCAAAAAGGCCGCGACATGAAGCAGCGGCTGGTCCGGAATTTCGGGCAGCCCAAGCCCGAGGGTTACCGCAAGGCGCTGCGCATAATGCAACTCGCGGCGAAGTTTGGCCGGCCGATTCTTACATTGATCGATACCCCCGGCGCGTATCCGGGAATCGACGCGGAAGAGCGCGGCCAGGGCGAAGCGATTGCGCGAAATCTTCGCGAGATGGCGCGGCTGCGGGTGCCGGTGATCGCCACGGTGACTGGCGAGGGCGGCTCGGGCGGGGCGCTGGCCATTGCCATCGGCGATCGCGTCAACATTTTGGAGAACAGTTTTTACTCGGTGATCTCGCCGGAGGGGTGCGCTTCGATCATCTGGCGCGATTCGACGAAAGCTGAAACCGCGGCTGCGGCCATGAAGATTACGGCCAAGGACTTGAAAGAGCTGGGCATCGTGGACGAAATTGTGCCGGAGCCGGAAGGCGGCGCGCACAACGACCATGAAGCGGCGGCGCGGTATCTCGATGAAGTGCTGGACCGGCAGTTGGTGGCGCTGACGAATCAGCCCATCCGGGAATTGCTTGATGCACGCTACGAGAAGTTCCGCAAGATGGGACAGTTTTTCGACTTGGGGAATTAAAGAAATCACGTGAATCGTGACGCGTGACTGGTGGGAAGCCAGAGCGCGCACTCGGTCACGGTCTTTTCTTGGGATAGAAATCTTTCGTCGCATGTGAAGAGATATCCTTTCCGGCCGGGCTGGAATCTTCGATCATCGCAATGCTCCTCAGGACGGATTCCCGTTTCGGGAATGAAGAGAGGTCCCTGGAAAACCGACGATGGGCGCGAGCCGGGTAGCGGAGGCGGGTCCCGACCCAGTCGGGACCTTGCCGAGAGAACCGCAGGAGGGCGGTTGGAGCTTGGCAAACACGCGAGAGAATAGCATGACTTAATCAAGTGGTTAAGTATGCTGCAGGGAATGATCGGAATTGAGGGTTGAACGGTCATAAGAGCGGGGTGAATGGTTCCTGCGGACGCGAGACGAGCAAGAAAAAGGAAAGCCAAAAGCCCCGTCCTCCAAAACCGAGGGCAGGGCACCCAAATTCATCTTCGGATTTATCGTCCCGGGCACCCGTCCGCAGCCACTTTCTTTTGGACGTCGATGATGATGTGCGCCTTACGCAGATCTTCCGTCAGACGCGCGTTCTGGCGTTGCAACTTCAGATTTTCTTCTTCCAGTGCATGGCGCTTGGACTTCGGCCCGCGCTTCTGCGGAGTCAACGCTTCGCGGATGCCGTTGGCCCGCTCGCGCCGCCAATAGGCCAGCAGCGACGAGTACAGTCCTTCGCGGCGGAGCAAGGCGCCAAGACCACCGGGTGTGGCGGCAGCAGCTTCCGCCTCCGTGAGGATGCGTTGCTTGTATTCCGCCGTGAAGGTACGCCGCTTGGGTCTGGCAACCACTTTGGGATCAGGCCGCGAGGCCAGCACCGGATCAGCGCCCGCTTGGGCTGCCGCTCCACTGCGCTGCGGCTCGCTGCGCTCCGTTCCGCGCCAGCCAAACCCCCAAGGGAAAGAACAACACCAAGAGAATTCCCGTTCATCTCTGCCTTTTGCTTTCTCGCCCTGCTCATTAATTAAGAGTACTAAAACGGTCTCAGAGATGTTGGCACGGAGGGAGTCTGCGAGCATCGGGCGCTTCATGGCAGACGATCACACGTGAGCTTGGTATCAGCGCGAGCACGGCCAAGCGAGCCTTCTACACCCGGTCCCCCCCCACATCCTGCGTCCGGTAAGTACCTGATTTTACGTGCGGGCTCTGGACATTTTCATCCTGTCGACAAACAGATTTTTTTGGCACATGTCCGGTAATCGGACTTATCAAGTGGCTCGGCTCGAGCGCAAGGAACCTACAGGAAGGAAGAACAAAACTGACTTGGCACTAACCGGCCTTCTTATGGAAGGAGTTAGCCCGCCACTGCTAAATGTCTCACACTGTGCGAAACGGGACTGCATCGCTTCGATCTTGAAGTCATGATCGGTTCATGCTGCATCAGAAAGGTAAGAAAGAACCCGGCGACGCGACTCTTGCCATGGTCAAGAAGGAAATGGCGAAGCCGCGCATGGCCAAGTCCGCAAGAATAGCGGAACTGAATCTGGATACTGCGCGAATTGCGGCGCTGAAGCTAGTCAGTGGAGAACGACATTAAGAAGTGAACTATGAACTTG
>JBGQDD010000219.1:0-6130 GCA_041495665.1 Candidatus Acidiferrum sp. | reverse complement strand
CTCGACGGCGCTGCCAAGCGTTGTTGGCTCGAGCGGCCAGCGCGCGTTTTGCTCCGACCAGTCCGGCGTCATCCGCTACAACGCAGGCGGCGCGGCCTGCGATAACACGGACTCTCCTCTCTAATTGGCTCAATCTGCGGCCTCAGTCCCAAACGCAGCCGGAGAGTGCTCCGGCGGAATGGATCGAAAAGCCCACTCCCTCCGGCAGGAGAAGTGGGCTTTTGCATTTCATTCGCAGATATTCCCACTCAGGAGAGCCCGTCGGTTTTGTCTTCCGTGACTATTAATGTGCGGCAGGAACCCACGCCAGGCCATCGACCCCCGGAGTGAGGTCGATCGGCGGCTGCATTTTCCAGGAGCGCAGATCGAGCACCGCGATCGTCCCGGCGCCGGTCCCGCTGACATAGGCGATATCCCCGCCGGGTCGAATCAGGATTTCCGACGATCTCTCCGGAACCTCCAGCGAGCGCACCACCTTCAGCGTTTGCAAATCAACGATGTGGAGACGATTGGCAACCATGCTGAGAGCCAGCAACCAGCGCCCATCGGGTGTCGGTGCGGAGGCATACGCCACCTCCGGCAGTGCGATCCAGTTCGTGATTTTGTTCGTGGCCGTCTGGATGACGGCGATGCGGGGTGCATCCTGGTCGTGAGTGAAGATGCGGAAGCCATCCGGTGAAATAGAAATGCGCTGGACACTCTTGGCCACGGGAATCGTGGTGATGAGACTGCGCTTCGCCAGATCGAGCACGCTCACGCTGCCGGCGCTTACGTTGGCCGTATAACCGCGGCGGCCGTCGGGTGAAAGTACCAGCATGTGGGATTGCGACTCGCCCGTGGGAATTTCCGCGAGGACCTTGCGCGTGGAAGGATCGATCACGTCGACGGCATTCGCCAGCTCGGCGGTGACGTACAGCAATCCGTCGGGCCCGAATTCGGCGCGGTGCGGGCGGAGCGGTTTACCCAGGTCGATCGTGGCAGCGAGTTTGCGCTCCTGCAGATCGACGACGTCAATCGTGCTGCCGTCCGTCCCCGGCCTTCCGACGCCGGAATTTCCGTAGATCGGAACGTACGCGAAGCGGCCGTCTTTCGAAACGATGACTTCATGGCCGTTCACGCCGACAGAAATCTTTGCCAGTTCGCGGCGATTGTCGGGATCGATGACCAGTAAGGTGTGCTCCTTCTGATTCGCCACTACCAGCAGACCGCCTGCCGGCGCCGCCGTCTTGGTGTCTCGGAGCACCGCCGAACTGAGAAGCATCATGGAAACAAGGAGCAATGACAGGCGTGCGAGCATGAGCCACCTCGACGGAACAGCTTTCTCGTTCGAATGCCCGGAGACTCAGCGGAGTATATCTTTTCCCAAAGTCAGCGGCTACGTCTGTGTTTCTTTTTTGCTTGCTTCTTGCTTCGAGCCTTGCGCGCCGCAGACTTCGCGCTGGAAACCGCCTCGCGTGTTTTCTTCGGAAGCTTCGCGAAAACCATGTCGTAAGAATCGCGCAGCAAGCGCGCGAGTTCGTCCGCCGGCAAGGCATCCCTGGTCTGGAGCGCCACCCATTGCGCTCGCGCCAGGTACGGCGCAGGAATGATGTTGGGCCGCTCCGTGAGTTCCGCAAAAGTTTCCGGCGACGTCTTAAACGAGAGGCACACCGAAGCCGGCTCCAGCGCTGTCACGGCGAACATCTTCCCGCCGACCTTGAACACTAGGTCGTTGCCCCATTGGATCTGTTCCGTGGCGCCCGGAAAGGAAAGGCAAACCTCGCGCAGCCCATCGACGTTCACGAACAGAATTCTAGGACAAAAAGGGGCCGGCCTCAATAAAGGAGAAGAATCGTTGGGCGATGCCGCTCGCGCGTCATCCCTCCCAAGCGATCTCTTCCACGGGACCGATAACAAAAAAATAGGAGAGAGCGGCAAGCAGCGCCACGACGGCCATAATCACGAACGCCATGAAAAAGCGTCCGGTGTGGTCGACAACAAATCCGGTCACGATGGGCGCGAAGAAGCCCGCAAGATTCCCGACGAAATTCTGGAATCCCGTCCAGCGGCCCGCCATGCGCGGCCCGGCCAGGGTTTGCGTAATCGCCCAGATATTGGAGCCGCACATTCCGCCGGCCACGAACGCCAGGAGCAGCAGAATCACCGAAAGCCTTGGGCCGGCGAGGGCGCAACCGAGAAGAAGTAGCCCGGCGGTCCCCGCTCCTACGCCGGCAAAGGTTTTGCGAACCACGGTCGGTGTTCCGCCAGCGGCGATCCACCGGTCGGAAATCCAGCCGAAGATCGCGGCGCCTGCCGAATAGCACAAATAGCCGGCGCCACTGATTTTCGCCATCCTGGCCATGGAAAAGTGCCGCTCGTGCTGCAAATAGAACGGCAGCCAGGTAATCTCAAAGTAGAGCACGTAGTTTGCGCCAAAAAGGCCACCGCAAGTCCCCCACACCGACCGCTGCTTTAAGAGTTCGAGGAATCCCGGGCCGCCCTTCTCCGCGGGCGCTATCGCTGTCCCTGTTCGCGGAACCCATCTTAGCCAGGGAATCAGCCAGGCCATGCTGATAAGACCGAGAACGACGAAGAAGGGGCGCCATCCGTATCGCGCCATAAGCGTCCCGCCGAAAAACGTGCCCAAGGCTGGGCCGCATCCGACTCCGGCAGCGATAAGCGCGTTTGCAAAGCCCCGGTGCACCTCCGGAACGTGCCGGACCAGCGTCCTGGCGTAGCAGGGATATGCGGCCGATTCGCCAATTCCCAGTATCAGCCGCGCGGCAAGCAGGGCCGCGAAGGTGTGCAAGGCACCGGTGGCCGCCGTGGCTCCGGACCAAAGAATAAACCCGATAGCCAACACCCATTTGGCGTCAAAGCGGTCCGCCACCCAGCCGGAAACCGGTTGGAAGAGAGAGTAGGTCCAGAAAAAGGAAGACAACAGGATGCCAAGCTGCGACGCGGATAAATTCAGTTCGTCCTTCAGCAGCGAGGCCGCGATGGAGAGATTTCCGCGATCGATGTAATTGATTAGGGCGGCGATGGCCAGAAGCGCGATCACCCGGTTGACGGGACGCGCAAGCTTGTCGTTACCGTTGGCGGGTGCGGTGGGCAAGTGGGAACGCCGGACATTCTCTCTGTCCGGAAGGATGGTTGCAAGCTACTTCCACATTTAGCTTTCGCGGCGCCTGCCGAGGGCTATTTCCAAACAGCGAGGATTGCCCCCATCGCGAGGTAGCAGACAAGCTGGTAGCCGGTGTTGATACCGAATAGCTTCATGCTTTGCTTTGTGAACAACGCCGATGTGAACTGCACGGTGGCGACAAATCCGAGCCACACATGGAACCCGACCAGCAGGCCGAAATGGAGGCTCTCGACTCTCATCTCATGTAGGAAAAGGGCCAGTATGAAAGCAGAGATTAAGCTGGCCAAGAAAGAGCCGCCATAGGCTGGGCCGGCACTCTTCTTCATTTCCTCGGTCTTGGCTTTGTCGTTCGGGTCGTAGCCCATTTCCTTCATCCAGGGTTTTGCAAAGAGCAGCGGCGAGTACCACAGGAATCCCACCACCATGGTGGATACGGCGGCAACCAGGATCGCCACCCAATTCAAGTTATGCATGTGCATGAATGATTTTCTCCTATCAGCAATGAGGGGAACTGTGGGCGCTATCCTATGACGCGCTCCGCTGGGATGCAAAGGAAAATAGAATTGAGAAGGGTCAGAACTACCCGCCGTCCACCGCGATTGCCACAGGAATGGGAAAAATGGTAGCGGATGTAGAGCCTATTTACGTCTTGGAGCGGGCTTGCGGGGCCGCTGCTTGGCCGAGATGGATTTGATGATGAGCTGCCGGCGATTCTTGGGATCGAGAGGCACTTTCGCGCGGTGCAGTGCCAGGTTCATCAGACTCTGAACGTAGGCGTCGTCCAGCACAGAGGAATCTTCCAATCGGATGTGCCGAACCACTCTGCCCTGGCCCTGAAGACGCCGTTGAGGGTCAGGGAGCCCCGCTCCCTGCAGGAAGCACAGAGTTACCCAGCGGGGGAAAAGCACGATTGAAAAAATAGCCAGCGAGGCCCGGTCGTTCGGCCCGAAACCGATCACCAACCCGTTGTAGTTGTCATAAACCATCTCAATGGCCCCGGGAAGCCGCTTGCGCAGCTTGACCAGCACCCGTCGCGCGTACCCCGCGATCGCCGGATCGTATTTGGCCAGGAACGAGTCGAGCTGCCCTTTTGGAGTCGCCGCGAGTTTGGGCCTTGCCATTGCCATTGAGCTGCCGTGAAGAATTCGCCCCGGGCCTTTTTTCCTAAGGACGAATGCCTCCGCTAGTGCGCTCGGCGGAATTCCACGTAATCCCGGCCCGCGTAGAGCCGGTAGCTTCCCGCGGTGGCAGAGGCAAGCACTTGCAAAGGCACGGGGCGCTTCATTTCCGCGTCGCGCTGCGAGGCGGCCTGCAAGACGTCATTGGCGCCGACGTCCATCACCAAAAACTTCCCGCCGTTGAGGAAACCGATGCCGTAAGCGCCGGGCTTCAAGGTTTGACCGGCGATTTCCAGCGTAACTTCGTTGAGCAGATAGGCCTGGTATTTCTCCCTGATTCCCGTGGAGTAGCCGGAGCTGTCCACGAGTCCCGCGAGAACATAAAGATCATCAGCGAAGTGCACGCCACCGCTGTTGCGGAACTGCACCGGCGCACTCTGGCCGCGAAAAAAAACACGTTCCGGGAAAATTTTCGAGGTGATGTCCGCTGCCTTGAGGACAACTTCTTTCCCCTCAGCGGGAGGATTGCCGGCCATCGTCGTTTGCAGATGCCGGATGGAAAAAGTCAGAAGCAACACAGTCAAGAGAAGCAAGTATTTTGCGAAGCGGGCCATAGAGGCTCCTTTCAGGATGCTTGCATCCTACAACATTTCTCTTTTCCACGGGAGACGGCACCCGCCCGAAGAAAAATCCTGCCTAAACTGAAAAGGGCCGGCAATGCACCGGCCCTTTAGTTGTAGGTCAAGACTCTTCCGCATTGGAAAGCTGAAGAATCTTTTCGAATTGCCCAGGCCTTACTTGGAAGCGGGGACGTGGAAGATCAGGGAGCGAGCGATCTCTCCACGCGAAGCATCCGCATCAACCAGACTAATGAACAGATTCGTTATCGCATCCTGTTCTTCTTGAGTGCGGCGGTCACGGTCGGCCATGAAGGCGGCTCGCAGCTTGTCCATCCCTGCCAGATCCTTCGTGTCCACCCAAGTGAAGTGGGTGAACTCGCCGCTGGTGCGCACTTCTTCCACGTCCAGGCCGTATCCGAGGATTACACCGTCGGCGACGAGTTTATCGTAGACCGGTTTGTTATATTTTTCCCATGCTTTGCGGAAATCGCCGCCCTTGCCGGGCTTCACTTTCACAAATGCATAGCGCGTGTAGGGCAGGACTCCGGCTGGAGTCGTGGGTGATTCATTCGAAACCAGCTCGCGGGTGACATAGTCATGTGTCTTGCTCAGGTCGGCAATCTGCCCCAGCCGGTCGTAAACCGACCCAACGGGTTTTTGGCCCTTTTTCCCGACTGCTGCCGTGGAATCAGTCGAACTCATTTTTGCGATCTGCGCGCGCATCGCAGCGTCAACTTTCTCTATCCCCGACCAATCGTTCACCACGTACCACACCCAATGGGTTCCATTTCCCGGCACGCGGAGCATGGAAGCTTGGGCGCCCCAGGCCTGAACGACGCCGTCGGCCATGAGTTTGTCGCGCACGGGCTGCCCCACCGTCTTGACTACATCGATAAACTCATCTTCTTTGCCTGGCTGAACCGTGTATACGTACCAGAAGATGAGGGGCTGAGGTTTCGCTTGTTGCGCGGCACTCGAAATACAAGACAACAACATTGCTAGCAGACAGAAAAACAGGCGCTTCTTCATAGTTGCTTCTCTCCTTGAAAAGTTTTTGCCTGCACCGGGACCATGGTCAGTTTGTGTTCGTAGATGAAACTCAGATGTTGCGGGCAGGCGCTCAACATCCGTGCTTCGAAGGGGCCGACCTGGGTGTGAATGCGCTTCTTTTTAGCATCCGCACTGAGGCGCGTCAAGGAATTTGCAGTGTCATGGAGAGCGTGCAAGCGTGGGGATGGTAAATTGCACGCCTGCGTGATCGCGCTCGG
>JBGQDD010000218.1:0-6137 GCA_041495665.1 Candidatus Acidiferrum sp. | reverse complement strand
TCCCGCCGCCGCGAACGGCTGCCGTCAATGCCACGGCAGCGAAGTGAAATATCTCGGTGACGGCAAATTCGATCCCGCCACGTGGCCGAATAGCGGCATCGGCCGCGTGAATCCGGACGGCAGCAGGGGCAGTTGCGCCGCTTGCCACGGCAGGCACAGCTTCAGCTCCGCGCTCGCGCGCCAGCCCGAAAATTGCGGAAAGTGCCACATGGGTCCCGATCATCCACAGATTGAGATCTACACCGAGTCGAAACACGGCATTCAATTTCGCGCTAACATCGCAAAAATGAATCTCGATTCGAAATCCTGGGTCGTCGGAAAAGATTATTCGGCCGCGCCGACGTGCGCGACCTGCCACATGAGCGCCACTTCCAATCAGAAGATTACGCATGACGTGGGCGACCGCATCAGCTTTACGCTTCGCCCGGCGATCAGCATCAAATTGGAAAATTGGGAAAAGCGCCGCGCGGCCATGAAAGACGTTTGCTCCAACTGCCACGCCACCAGTTGGGTCGAAAACTTCTATGCGCAGTATGAAGGCACGATCGACCTCTACAACGAAAAGTTTGCCAAGCCCGCCAAGTCCATCATGGACAAGCTCTACGCCGGCGGAAAACTCACGAAAACTCCCTTCGACGAGAAAATCGAATGGATTTACTACGAACTCTGGCACCACGGAGGCCGCCGCGCCCGCATGGGCACCGCCATGATGGGCCCCGACTACACGCAGTGGCACGGCTTCTACGAGGTCGCCAAGCACTTCTACACGGAATTCATTCCCGAAGCAGAACGGCTCATGCCCGGGGTCACCGCCGAGGTTATGAAGAGCGACTTCCACAAATGGACGGCGGGCATGTCGAAAGAGCAAATTCAGCAGCAGATCGATTTCTACAAGGAGCGCTACAAACAGTAGGCTGTTATTGCAACCTGCTGTTTCCTGATGCTCTTCGCCCGCGGATGCACGTATACCGGCTGCGTGTCCCTCGGCCAAACGTACTTCGCGCGCCTCCGCTTCGGCGTCAACGTCCCCGAAATACGCACCGCCACTTCCGTCGCTTCGGGCTCCTAGCGCCGCTGAATCACGCTCTGTTGCACAAGACACTTTCGCCCAGCATCCGTTCCGGGCGCGGCGGGTGCTTGGCCTTGCGTTATTCTCATCACATGGTAGTGTGATACCCGTCACAGAAGGCATGCGACGGCTACGGCATGCTCGTGCTTGCACAAGGAGGTGCATAGTGCTGCAAACACATTCTCCGTTTAACCCTCACGGGGCTCGGATCGGATTTTTACTCCTTCCAGTTTTTGCTGCCGCCTTGTTGGTGGCGACTCTGGGATGGAGTCAGGAAAAGACGATCAAGAAGACTCCCATTCAGCATAGTAACTCGGCTTCCGGAAAGCAGATGTTCTCCGACTATTGCGCGCCCTGTCACGGCCTCTCCGCAAAAGGTGACGGCCCGGCCGCATCCGCACTCAAGACTGCCCCTACCGACCTCACACAACTCGCGAAGAAAAACAACGGCAAGTTCCCCATGGACCACGTCATGAACGATCTCCGCCAGGGTTCGCCATTGGCATCCCATGGCAGCACCGACATGCCGGTTTGGGGACCGCTGTTTAGGTCACTCGATCCTTCGAACACGGTGATCGCCGACCAGCGCATCCGAAACCTCTCGGTATACATCGAAAGCCTACAGGCGAAATAGGGAATTCAAGCGGTTTCCTTCGTCTTGGGCGCAGACCGTTTGCCCACGCGCCGTAAATCCGCGAGCATCTGCTACACTGGCGCGCCAGAGCAACGCCAGTGGATACTCTGTTCTTCCAAAACGCTTCTGTGCGTCTGCACGCCGTGGCAGCAGGGCCGCTGGACGGGCCTGTCGTCGTGCTTCTCCATGGCTTCCCGGAATTCTCGTATGGCTGGCGTAGACAAATCGAGCCGCTGGCCGCCGCAGGATTTCGCGTCATCGTTCCCGACCAGCGCGGCTACAACCTCAGCAGCAAACCACCCAGCGTGGCGACCTACGCGTTAACTGAACTCGTCTCCGACGTCATCGCTATCGCTGATCAGCTCGGCCAGGAAAAAATCTTTCTCGCGGGCCACGATTGGGGAGCCGCCGTCGCCTGGAGCACCGCGCTCTTGCATCCACGGCGCATCGCCAAGCTCGTTGTCCTCAACGTCCCTCATCCCTCCGTGATGCGCAAATTCCTTAGCACGCATCCGCGTCAATTCCTCCGCAGTTGGTACATGTTCTTCTTTCAGCTCCCCTGGCTGCCGGAAGCCCTTTTCTCCGCCTTTAATTTCCGTGTCGGCTCGCGGGCGCTTCTCCGCTCCAGCCGTCCGGGCACGTTCTCCCCCGAAGATCTCGCCCAATACCGCAGCGCTTGGTCCCAACCTGGCGCCCTAACCGGCATGATCAACTGGTATCGCGCCCTCTTCCGTACTCGCGCCAAATTTCCAGACAAGACCGTCCGCGTCCCCACCCGCATCCTCTGGGGCGAGCGCGACGATTTCCTACTGACCGAAATGGCTCACGAAAGTTTGCGCTACTGCACCAGCGCCGAGCTCTTCACCTTCGCCAACGCCACGCATTGGCTCCAACACGAAGAACCGGCTCGCGTCTCTGAATTGTTAATTGATTTCTTCCGCCGATAGAGCAACCCGCAAGCACATTTCTCGCGCGTTTGGAGTGCGGCAGCCTAGCTGCCGCTTTCTACCGCACTCAGCACCCGCGAATAACTGTTGCGCAGACCGCTTCCTAAGAGAACAATATGAGCGGGAACAATTTTCATGCCCTTCGCGCCAACAAACCGCGTTTCGATCGAAGAGCTCGCCAACGCCATCACTCACGGCATAGGACTGGTGTTCAGCATCATCGGCTTCGTTATCTTGCTCGTCCTGGCCCTGATGCGCGGTGGCCCATGGCAAATCGCGGGCTGCGCCATCTACGGCGCCACTCTCGTCTCCCTCTACGCCGCCTCCACCCTCTACCATGGCCTCCCCTCGCCGCGACTCAAGCGCGCCCTGCTCATCTTGGATCATTGCGCCATCTACTTGCTCATCGCCGGGACCTACACGCCGTTTTTGCTCGTCAATCTGCGCGGCTCTTGGGGTTGGTCGCTCTTCGGTGTCATGTGGGGACTCGCGCTCGCGGGCATCCTTTTCAAACTTTGGTTCGTCCACCATTTCCCCATCATGTCCACGTCATTCTATGTCTTGATGAGCTTGGTCGGTGTTGTCGCCGTCAAGCCGGTCCTCGCCCACGTCCCTGCCACCGGCCTGCTCTGGCTGGCCATCGGCGGTCTGATGTACATGCTCGGCGTCGTCTTCTACGCCTCAAAAAAAATTCCCTTCAACCACGTCATCTGGCACCTTTTCGTCATGGCCGGAAGCACCTGCCACTACGTCGCCATCCTCTACGCCGTCTTCCCGCACGCAAGAGCTTAACGGTCCCCAGCGCCCGCACTGGCTCATCCCGGAAGAACCCGCCCTTGTCGCCGAACTCCTAATCGACATTCTTCCGAAGATTGGGAGCGCTTCACTTTGGCTCGCCATTCATTTCAGCTACAATCGGCGGGCTGCGAGTGGTACGCCGCAAATCCATATGCCCTGTGGACGCAACAGCCAAATGGTGGTTCCGAGGTGCGTGAATGAGTGGTCGCCTGTGGTCGGTGCGGTCACGTAGTCTGCAGAATTCAGCAACGCGGGCTCTCTGGGGATTGCTCTGCCTGGCTTGCTTCGCCGCCGGCGCAAAAGCCCAGGAGCGCCGCGAACGCGAGCCCAATAACGTCTACGCGGAACGCCGCGCCAAGCTGGCCGCTCAGGCCGATGGCCCGATCGTTCTTTGGGGCTTCACCGGCCGCGAAGAAGTTTCCCAGACCTATATCTTTGAGCAGGAAGAAAATTTCTACTACCTCACCGGCCACAATGAAGAAGACGCCGGCCTGCTGATTCTTCCCGCGCCAAAGAACGGCGAATCCACAAATGGACCGCGCGAGATTCTTTTCTTGCCAGTGAAAAATCCGCAGAAAGAAAAATGGAACGGCGTGCGCATGTCGCCTTCGGATCCGGGCATCGAAGCGCGCACCGGATTTGTTGCCGTAAAACCGTTCGAGAGCGACTTCCGCGCCGCTGTCGAGAATCTTGCGAAGGCATTTCCGAATTTCAACACGATTCTTCCCTTTCAGAAGGAACTCGGCGGCTACCCGCACGAAAAAGAAGTGGTCGATTGGCTGCAGCTCGCTGCGCCGCAGGCCAAGCTGAAGGACGTTCGCGCGAAGATAAACACCCTGCGCCAGATCAAGTCACCCGGCGAGATCGCCTTCCTCAAAGAAGCGATTGACTTGACCGTGAGCTCCCACGTCGAAGCGATGAAGCTGATGCGCCCGGGGCTCTACGAATATCAGGTAGCCGCGAAGATGGTCGAGGTCCATGCCATGGGCGGCTCGGAAGCGGAGGGTTACGCCCCGATTGTCGGGGCCGGCCCGAATTCCACCGCGTTGCACTACGACAAGCTCTCCCGCAAAATCGAAGATGGCGACATCGTGGTCCTCGACGTCGGCGCGCAATACGCCGGCTATTCCGCGGACATCACGCGCACCATTCCTGCCAACGGCAAATTTACGCCGCGCCAGCGCGAAATCTACGACATCGTCCTGGGCGCGCAAAACGCCGCGCTGGCGGCCATCAAGCCTGGCGCCAATTTCTCCTGTAAGGGCAAGAAGGATGGGCTGATGAATATCGCCTATGACTACATCAATTCGCATGGGAAAGATCGCGCGGGCAAGTCTTTGGGCCAGTATTTCATTCACGGCCTTGGCCATGATATCGGTCTCAACGTCCACGATCCCGGCGAGTATTGCGGGCCGCTGCAACCTGGAATGGTCGTCACCATCGAGCCTGGCATCTACATTCCCGAGGAGAATCTTGGCGTGCGCATCGAGGATGACGTCCTGATCACCGAATCCGGCTACAAAGTGCTTAGCGAACGCCTCCCCCGCGACCCCGATGAAATCGAAAAGATCATGGCCGCCGGGGCCAAGCAGCGCGCCAAGGAGTTTAAGAGAGACCACGACGATTGACCGCCAGGAAGGCAGGCATTTATACTGTTGTTTCGCGTTGGACACGATTTTTCTTCCAGCGTGCCTCGAGTCATTCCGGATGCGGCTGTGTTCCTGGCCCGCCTGAATTTCCGAATTTCGCAATCTTTCTAGGGAGCATATGAGCAGCGTCAAAGCTACACAACTCCGCCCCGGCATGGTCATCCAGCACGAGGGCCAGCTTTTCACCATTTTCAGCGTCGATCACCGCACCCCCGGCAACAAGCGCGGTTCGATGCAGACGCGCATGAGAAGCCTCCGCACCGGGTCCATCATCGATTACCGGTTTCGCGCCGAAGAATTCGTGGACCGCGCCATCCTCGATGAAGTCGAGTTCGAGTACCTCTACAGCGAAGGCGACGATTTCCATTTCATGAATACGAAGAACTACGAGCAGATGCAGATGAGCCGCGAAGAGCTGGGCGAAACCGTCTACTATTTGATTCCCAGCACCATCGTGAAGGTGGAATTCTTCGAGGAAAAAGCCATCGGCGTGGACCTGCCCGATACCATGGACATGAAGGTGATGAAGACCGAGCCGACGTTGCAGAAGGCCACCGCCAGCGCGGTGATGAAGCCCGCCACACTCGAGACCGGTCTGGTGGTGCAGGTGCCGCCTTTCGTGAATGAGGGCGACAGAATTAAAGTGGATACCTCGGAAGCGCGTTACGTTCAACGCGTCGAGTAGTTCTTACTTCTTTGCTTTTGTGCGTGTCCGGTAGATGATGGCAATTTGAGTTTCCGCCTCCGCAGCTAATTTCAGCGCAAGCCGGAATTAGAAGAGGCAGAATGGCGTCCCGGCCCAGGCTGGGGCGCCTTTTGTTTTTCTTTTACTGTTTTCCCGCTGAACCCGCGGCGGATTTCTCGCCCGCCGGATGCGCGCCAAATACGCGGTCGAAAATGGCGTCCACATAGCGAAGCTGCCGCTGCAGGTCGAACGTGCTCGCCAGCGCCTTCGCATCCAGGTACTTCGCGATGCGAGCATCCCCCGCGACACGGTCACGGAAACTCGTCTCTGCTTCCCACGCGGCCATGGCGTTCTC
>JBGQDD010000217.1:0-6153 GCA_041495665.1 Candidatus Acidiferrum sp. | reverse complement strand
GAAGGAGAAGGTAGCCAGAATTTCGGGCGTAGTTCTGAAATGGCTAATACCTGCCCACAAGAGCAGGTCCGGGGTAAAGAGGACAGGTAGAAATCTTGACTTGCCTCGGTACGCTGGCTATCGTGCCAGAGAGATGTCTGCGCGGACAACACGGACACATTCTGCTCATGACCTGACGCCGTTGACGAAAAATGTCCACGGTGTATACGGCACATGCGGCTTTCCATTCCAGGTGTACCCTTCACCACGTGATTTGAAGATGGCCGAATTATGAGCCGATTGGACAACAAACAGCGCTGGGGCCTCGCCATCGGCGGAATACTTCTGTCGCTGCTCCTGGCCGCCGTCTTCACCTTCGGATCGCTCAACGTGCCATTTGAGCCCAAGACCTGGCGCACCGTGATGGCGCTCTACGCTGTCTCCAGTTTGATCACCGCCGCCTTTCTCGTCTTTGGCCTCATCCTCGCGCGCACTATCCTGCGGCTGTGGGTGGAACGCAGCCGAGAACAACTCGGCGCTCGCTTTAAGACCAAGATGGTTGTCGGCGCAATGGCCATTTCTCTTCTGCCGATCGTCTTCATGTTCATCGTGAGCTATTCGTTGATCAATCGCAGCCTGTTGCTGTGGTTCCCCAAACCGCTGGAGATCGCCTCCGACGAGACGCAGAAACTCCTGAACGATCTGGGGCGGGCGCAGTTGCCGCGGCTTCGGGGGATGGCTTTGCAGGCGCGCGCGGAGACCACTCGTCCCAGCGCGGATTTCCTGCAACACGTCTTCGCGAAGGGCGCGGATGCCGTCTGGATTCTGGATCGCGACAGCCAAGTGCTGCGAGGCGGCATCGTCTGTGACGGCCAGCCGGAAGATCGCAGCGGCGCGATTTGCGTGCAACCGGATGTCCCAGGAAAGTACTTGCGATCGTTGCCGAGCGGAGTGGAAGTTTGGGCGGCCGGAGCAAGGAGCTACTTCGCCGCTCGCGTCCCGGCTTCGCAGGCAGGCCAGGCTGAAGGATTTGTCGTTGCCGCATCTCGCACCAGCCCCGACGTTCTCGATCGGCTAACCGCCATTCAATCCCAAACGCGAGAGTATTATCAGGAAAAGCAGGACCTGCGCGCGCTGAAACGGCAGATGCTTTTGATTCTCCTTCTTTTCACCGTGCTGCTGCTGTCCGCGGTTATGTGGGTGGCGTTGTTTCTGGCCAAGCAAGTCACCATCCCCATTCAGGCACTCGCGGAAGGGACGCGGGAGGTTTCCTCCGGCAACTTTGATTACCAGGTCCCCGAGCAAGCTCAGGATGAGTTGGGAATCCTGGTGCGCTCCTTTAACACCATGACCATGCTGTTGCGCGACAGCCGCTCGCTAATCGATCAGTTCACCAGGAATCTCCAGCAAGCAGTGCAGGAACTCGAGCGCCGGCGCCAGCTCATGGAGACCGTGCTTGAAAACATTCCCACGGGCGTTATTTCGCTCGACGCCGCGGGGGCCATTCTGCGCGTGAATACTTCCCTTTCAAGGATGTTTGGCGTGACTAGCGCTGATCCTCAATCTCAATCTCTCGAAGGACTGCTCGGAACGGATGCGGCCCGTATTGTGAACTATCTGATGCGCCGATCGCTGCGCATGGGGGTGGTCTCCCGGGAGATCGAGACGGTCGCCGCCGGACGCGTGTTGCACCTCGCCGTCACGGTGAGTTCCCTGGGACCGCGCCGCGCGAACACCGGGTACGTCCTGGTCCTCGACGATCTGACGGAAGTGCTCCGCGCGCAGAAATCGGCGGCTTGGCAGGAAGTCGCGCGGCGAATCGCTCATGAAATCAAGAATCCACTGACTCCGATTCAGCTTTCTGCCCAGCGCCTGCTGCGCTTCCTCGAGCGTAGCGACCCCTCCCAATCGCCGGCCACCCGTCACTCGGAACTGGCCAAGCTGGTCCAGGAATGTTCACGCCTGATCGAGCGGGAAGTCTCCACGCTTGCCGCGCTCGTCAATGAGTTCTCGCAATTCGTACGCTTCCCTACCGCCAAGCTTGTGCCAACCAATGCCAACACCATCGTCCATCAGGCGGTGGAAGTATTCTCCGGCCGGCTCGATGGCATCACGCTTAAGACGGCGCTGGCCGAGAATCTGCCGGCGGTGCGCGCCGATGGCCTGCTGCTCCGCAGCGTGGTCGTGAATCTGATCGACAATGCCGCGGAAGCGCTGGAGAACTCGGCGTTCCGCGAAATCCTGGTCTCAACCATCGCTCATTCGGATGCGGAGACCGTGGTGATCTGCGTCTCGGACACCGGCACCGGCATTTCGCCGGAAGACAAGGACAAACTCTTCCTGCCGCATTTCTCCACCAAGGACCGCGGAACGGGACTCGGCCTGGCCATCGCCGCCCGCATCGTGGCCGAACACGGCGGGAGCATCCACGTCGAGGACAATCTTCCGGTAGGATCGCGCTTCCTCGTGGAACTTCCGGCCGCGGAATTGACGCCCGCCTCCCTTGCCGACCACAATGGATCGGACGCGACTCGATGACCCCTGGACCGCATCTCCTCGTCGTGGACGACGAGGCCGGCATTCGTGAATCTCTCTCCTCGATTCTCGCGGACGAGGGCTACCATGTTGAAGCGGTGGGTTCCGCCGAGGAAGCCCTGGAGCGCGCTGCCACTGGCGATTTCGAGGTCGTTCTCCTGGACGTCTGGCTTCCGGGGATCGACGGCCTCGAAGCGCTCAGCCGTCTGCAAGCGTCTCCGCGCCCCCCCGCGGTCATCATGATTTCCGGTCACGGCACCATCGAGACAGCCGTGCGCGCCACCAAACTCGGCGCCTTCGATTTTCTCGAGAAACCGCTCTCGCTTGAGAAGATCATCCTTCTGGTTCGCAACGCCGTGCAGCAGCGCCGCCTGGAAGAGGAAAACCAGGTGCTGCGAAGCGAACTGGGTTACCGCTATCAGGTTATCGGCGACAGCGTTCCCATGAAGGCGATGCGCCAGCAGATCGCCGTGACCGCGCCGACCAACGGCCGCGTGCTGATTTACGGCGAGAGCGGCACCGGCAAGGAGCTTGTGGCCCGCGCGTTGCATGCGGCGAGCCTTCGCAGCAAGGGCCCTTTCGTGGAGGTCAATTGCGCGGCGATTCCTGAGGAACTGATTGAGTCCGAGCTCTTCGGGCACATCAAGGGCAGCTTTACCGGCGCGACTGAAGACAAGATCGGCAAGTTTCAGAAGGCCGACGGCGGGACGCTCTTCCTCGACGAAATCGGCGACATGAGCCTCCGCACGCAATCGAAAGTCTTGCGCGTTCTCGAGGAACAGCGCTTTGAACGCGTGGGCTCCAACGAAACCTTGAGCGTCGATGTGCGCGTCATCGCCGCAACGAACAAGCATCTCGAACAGGAAATCGCGCGCGGCGCCTTTCGCCAGGATCTTTTTTATCGCCTCAACGTGATTCCCTTTTACGTGCCGGCCTTGCGCGACCGCAGGGAGGACATCCCCACGCTGGCAAGATATTTCTTGAGGGAATTCAGCTCCGCTTACGGAAAGAAAACGCGCGAGCTTAGCGACTCCGCTATGGAAATCCTCATCCGCTATCCCTGGCCTGGAAATGTCCGGGAACTGCGCAACCTCGTCGAGCGCCTGGTCATCGTGTGCCCCCAGGCGCGTATCGAGCCGCATCACCTCCCGCCCGAACTCTTCCGTGGCGCCGCGGAGAGTCCCCATCATCCTTACTCCACGCTGCATGAAGCGCGCAGCGCCTACGAGCGGGAATTCATCCTGCAGAAATTGCAGGAGCACCGCTGGAACATGACGCAAACGGCCACGGCTCTCGGCCTGGAACGTAGCCACCTGTACCGCAAAATGAAGTCTCTGGGAATCGCTGCCCCCGACTAAGACTATCCGAACCAGCGGAGCCGCCCCCGCCGCGGTGCAGTTCTCTTTTTCCCGCGAGACACGCAATTCGTGTAGAATCCGCCGAACCCGGGTCAACCATTCCGCAGCACTGAATGGATCAGCGGTTCTCACGCGGACGCTCTCGGTCCACCGCCGCTCCATGCACGGAAACTCTGACTGAAATACACAGGTCAACGAATTGCTTCTCTAAATCACTTCGAAAATGCGAGGAACTCCGTTGAAGAAAATTATTCTCCTCTTTAGTGCGCTGCTGACCGTCTTCGCCCTTACCTCACCGTCGCAGACCAAGACTGTCGAAACCGGCCACGCATCTAGACCCCCGGAACAATCGCGGACATTTTTCCCGCACAACTGGGTCCGCGGTTATACGGATTTCGCCGTGGCGCCTTCGCACAACGAACCGGACCTTGGCCGATGTTCGTTTCCTCCGCCGGGCGGGGCGGCTTCCACATGTACGGCCTACGCGCGCTATCTGCTCAGCGGCTATGTTGAGTTTCAACCGATTGGCCGCACTCCCGCGCGCCATTTCTTCCTATTCTTCGAACCCAAATTCAGCTTTGGAAGAAATGTCCCGCAGTTCACTTACACCGCCTCCATGTTGCCGATGGCTTTCGATCGTTCGATTGGAATCGGTTTCCAATTGCCAAAAAACTTCGAATTGCGCGCCACGCAACATCAGGTGGATTGGCTCGGGCGTTACAGCAAGTCCCTGGGCACGGCGGACCTTCACACCAATGGCCCTTACGGTCTTTATGCCACTTTTGGCGTGCGCTGGTCTTTCGGAGGGTATGGGCACCAGGGAGCCCCGTCGGATAATTAATCACGCCATTTAAGACGCTTGGATTTTTTCGCGATTGCGAGACGTAAACTCGCAATCCTTCGTGGATAAGTGTTTCTCATTCTTTATCGTTCAGCTCCTCGGCAAGCCCTTCCAGTTGGTAGCGCCAGTCGAGTTCACGCACCTTTTGCGGATTTTCCCGCCAATCCGGTGCGACTTTCACGAACAGTCCCAGGTAAATCTTGCTGCCGAGGATCGCTTCTAGTTCTTTGCGGGCTTCCGTTCCGATCTTCTTCAGCATCTCGCCCTTGTGGCCGATTAGTATTTTTTTCTGCGAATCGCGCTCCACGTTCATGAGCGCTTCAATGCGCAGCAGCTTGGGCTTCTCTTCGTATTTTTCAACGACCACTGCCAGCGCGTACGGCACTTCGTGATACATCAGTTGAATGGCCTTCTCTCTAATGATCTCCGCGGCCAGAAATCTTTCCGGTTGGTCCGTAATCTGATCTTCTGGAAAATACGGCTCGCCCTCCGGCAACTGCTTCAGAATTTCGTCCAGCAGCTCTTCGCACCCCGCGCCCCGCAATGCGGAAATCGGCACGATGGCGCTGAATTCAAAAGCCTTTGCAAACGATTCGATCAGCGGCAGAAGCTTGGGCTTCGCCAGGCGATCGACTTTGTTCAGCGCCAGAATCGTTTTTCCGCGAAACCGCTTGGCCTTCTCCAGCAGCAAATCGTCCGCGTGCGGATGCATGCTGCTGGCATCGACCATCAGCAACAGCACGTCGATGCCCTCCAGGGCTGCCGCCACTTCCTGCATCATCTGACGCCCGAGCGCCGAATCCGCTTCGTGCACTCCCGGCGTGTCGATAAACACGATCTGCCCTTGCGGCTTGGTCACAATTCCTTGAATGCGGTTGCGCGTGGTCTGCGGTTTGGAAGTAACGATGGCGATCTTTTGCCCCACCAAGCGATTCACAAGCGTGGATTTCCCCGCATTGGGGCGTCCTACGACGGCCACAAATCCGGAGCGAAAAGACTTCTTCTCCGTGTTTTCACTTCTTTCCATTCTTGACTCTTCTCTGCAAGTCTCTGCGCTTTCTGCGTCTCTGCGTTTGAATCTTCTTCCTGTTGGATTGCCGAACGACGGAAATCCCGAGTGCTCGACGGCCCGCTCCCTGATTTCCTACGGCTTCGCCGGAGCTGCCATCCTCTGCTTGCGAATCCGCACGCGCAACACTTTCCTCTGGTTTGCTTCCAGGACTTCGAAGCGATGATCCGCCAGATCGATCTTGTCACCGGGCGCGGGCACTTTGCCGGAGGCATGGCTCAGCAAACCTGCCAGCGTGGTCATCGCCTCATCCGTCTTGTCGCCAAACTTCACGCCCAGCAATTTCTCGACGTCGCCGATGGGCATGCTGCCGCGCATCACCAGACCGCCATCCGCTTCGCGCACCACATCCGGCGCCGGAGGTTTCCCAT
>JBGQDD010000216.1:0-6183 GCA_041495665.1 Candidatus Acidiferrum sp. | reverse complement strand
TTGAGTGGCCAGCCGCCCGCAGCTCGAACTCAGAACGGGGGAGGGACCACCGGGTTCCCGGTATTCTGGGTTATTCTCGGCCTGATTATTTTCTTTCGCATCATTGGCAGTCTCTCTGGCCGCCGCGGAGGCGGATCGGGCGGAAGCGGCTTGCTCTGGTTTCTGCTGGGGATGTTTGCGAACAGCTCGGGAGGTCGGTCGGGAAGCGGCTGGGGAAGCGGAGGCTTCGGCGGAGGCGGTGGGTTTGGGGGATTTGGCGGCGGCAGCAGCGGAGGCGGAGGCGCTTCAGGAAGCTGGTAGTGCGGGATGAAAGGAATGGATGCGAAATGCTTTCCACGGACGCAAAACTGACGGAACTGGTCAAGAGGCTGAAGGAATTCGCGGCGGCAAACCTCGAATGCGTCATTTTGTTCGGGTCGGCTGCTCGAGGGGATTTTCACGAAGGACAGTCGGATCTCAACGTGGTTTGCATCCTTCATTCGTTAAGTGTCGAGGAGTTGGGACGCCTCGCGCAGGTGGTGAAATGGTGGTGCGTCGAACAGAAAGAGCCTGCGCCTCTTTTCTTCACGAAAGAAGAGCTGAAGCATGCCGCGGATGTCTTCGCCATCGAGATTCTGGATATGAAGCACGGGCGGCGAGTGCTCTATGGAGCGGATGTCGTCGCGGAAATTGAAGTGCCCATGAACTTGCATCGCGTGCAGATCGAGCATGACTTGCGCACGATCGTGCTGAAATTGCGGCAGCACTATCTGCGCGCGCCGGGAAATGCTAAGGAACTGGCGCCCATCCTGAGAAAATCGTTCTCTGGAGTGCTGACTCTGCTGCGCCATGTGGTGATCGCTTTCGGAGAAGAGCCGCCAGTGGCCGCGCATGATATTGTTGCGCGAGCGGCGGCGCTGACGGACTCAAGCATGACGGCATTCGGCGCCATGCTGAAACTGCGCGAGACGGGCGAATTTCACGGCGAAATTGTTCCGGTGTACGGTGCGTATCTAAAAGCATTGGAGAAAACCGTGGATGCGCTGGAGCATCACCTTCCAAAGCGGGAGTGGCAGCGCGTGAAGAATGTACATTCGTAAATCCAAATGATTCGAGGCGGATATGAAGAAAGGTCTGATGGTTTTGATTGTTTTGGTGGTCATCGCGCTGATGCTGGGGAGTTCGTTTATTACCCGCAGGAATCAGATGGCCGTGAAGCGCGAGGCGGTGAATGCCGCCTGGGCGCAGGTGGACGTCGTCCTGCAACGGCGAGCGGACCTCATCCCCAATCTGGTAGAAACCGTGAAGGGCTTTGCGGCGCAGGAGCAAACCGTGTTCGGCGATATCGCTAAGGCACGTTCCGCCCTGCTGGGCGCGCATTCTCCGGCCGAAAAAATAGCGGCGAATGGCCAATTGGATTCTGCTTTGGGGCGCTTGCTCGTGGTGGTTGAAAACTATCCCCAGCTGAAATCCAACGAAAACTTTTTGCGTCTCCAGGACGAGCTGGCAGGCACGGAAAATCGCATCGCGGTGGAGCGCCGCCGTTACAACGAGACAGTGCAGGATTACAACACGTTTATTGTGCTCTTCCCGAACAGCGTGGTGGCGAGCCTGGGCGGCTTCACGCGTAACGACGCCTACTTCAAGACGGAAGAAGGCGCCCGGCAGGTCCCCAAAGTGAATTTTGGGACCTCCAACGCGCCAACTGCACCGGCTACGACACCCAAGCCAGCGCCTGCAAAGCCTTAGAGATCTGCTACAGCAAGCGGCGCCACATCTTAAGCGGATGCGAGCAGTTTGCCGATTTCCGCGACGATTTGTTCCGGGAGCTGCGCGGCGTCGATGGTGATGGCATCCGTGGGTTCCTCAAGATCCGCGAATTGGCCGGCGAGGATTTGCTCGCCGGCGTAGTGCCCTTTACGCGCGCGCAACCGCTCGAGAAACAATTCGTAGGAACCCTTCAAATAGACGAGCTTTACGTTGGAATTAATTTGCAGCAGCTCGCGGTAGCTGCGCTTCAGCGCGGAGCATGCCAGGACGGCGTTCCGGCCTTGTGCATCCCACTGCAACATCGCCTCGCGAATGGAATGGAGCCAGGGGATGCGATCCTCGTCGCCGAGCGGAACGCCGTGAGACATTTTCTCGATGTTGGCGGGTGAGTGAAAATTATCGCCATCAAAAAAATTCCACGAGAGCTGCGCGGCGAGCAGTTCGCCGACGGTCGTCTTTCCACATCCCGCGGGGCCCATCAGGAGGACGATCATGGGAACATCATCGCCGGTTACGGCTGCCCCAGAAACTCGACGAGCAGCATGTGGAAATGGTGAACGCCGGCTTCACGCTTGACGGAGTAGCGTCCGCGGTCGTAGGTCGAAGAGCGCAAACCACGCTGAACACTTTCGCAGAGGCCAATGTCTTCCTGCTACACGTCATCGCTGTTGTCGCGCCGGCGAACGGTGGCAGCCGGAAAAGCGGGAGCAGGCTCCCGCACTCCAAATTAAAACTTGCGCGTTTCCTGGCGCGACCAGCGCTCGATCACGATTTTTGATTCGGTGAAGAATTCCACGGCGTCGCGTCCCTGGCCGTGAAGGATGCCGAAAAAGCTTTCTTTCCAGCCGCTGAAGGGGAAATAGGCCATCGGCGCGGCGACGCCGATGTTGATGCCGATATTTCCTGCGGGAGCTTCGTAACGGAACTTGCGTGCGGCGGAGCCGCTCGTTGTAAAGAGCGATGCTTGGTTGCCGTAGGGGCTGCGGCGAAGAAATTCCATGGCTTCATCGATGGAATTGGCATGAACCAAGCTGAGTACGGGACCGAAGATTTCCGTATTGGCAAGCTGGCTGTTGGAAGGCAAGCCGTCGAGGATTGTGGGCGTAAGAAAGTTGCCAGATTCGTATTTCGGGATTTTCGTGTTGCGTCCATCGACGATGGCTTTTGCGCCTTCGCCAACACCAGCGGAGATCAGCGATTCGATGCGTTGCTTGCTTTCCTTGGTGATTACCGGACCCATTTGAATGCCCGTGTCGAGACCATTGCCAACGCGAATTGCGGAGGCGGCGTGCGCGATGGAATCGCGGAATGTTTTTTGCGCTTCGCCAATCGTGACGGCAACGGAAACCGCGAGGCAGCGCTGGCCGGCGCAGCCAAAAGCGCTGTCGCTGATGATCTGCGTGGCGAGGTCCATATCGGCGTCTGGCAAAACGATGACGTGATTCTTTGCGCCGCCCTGGCACTGCATGCGTTTGCCGCTGGCCGCGGAGCGCGTGTAAACGTGTTTGGCTACGGGAGTAGAACCCACAAAACTGATGGCGCGCACTTGCGGATGGTCGCAGAGTGCATTAACCACTTCTTTCCCACCGTTGACGAGGTTCACGACTCCTTTGGGCAGGCCGGTCTTCTCGAGGAGTTAAAAGAGGCGGCACATCGAGAGGGGAACGCGCTCGGATGGTTTTAGAATGAAAGTATTTCCACAAGCGATGGCGTACGGCAAGAACCAGTAGACGATCATGGCCGGAAAATTAAAGGGCGTGATGGCGGCGACGACTCCGAGGGGCTGACGAATCTGCATTTCATCAACGCCGGGCGTCACGTCCTCGAGGACGTGGCCCTGCATCATCATGGGGACGCCACAGGCCACTTCCACGTTCTCGATGCCGCGGCGCAGCTCGGCTTTGGCTTCGCCAAAAGTTTTTCCGTTCTCAACAGTGATGAGCCGGGAAAGTTCATCGAGATTTTCTTCGAGGAGATTTTTCAGCTTGAAGAGATATTGGACGCGCTCGCCGGGAGGAGTGCGGCGCCAAGCCGGGAAGGCAGCGGCGGCAGCTTGAACGGCCGCGTCAACGTCGGCGGAAGTCGAGAGGGGTGTGCGCGCCAGCACTTCGGCGGTAGCGGGGTTGGTGAGATCCACGTATTCGGTTGCGGCGGGCTGGCACCAGGCGCCATTCACGTAGTTCTGAAGATCAGATATTTGGGTACTTACGGCACTGCTCATACTCAACTCCTCGGCCCGCGCTGGGAAAGGGGGATGTGTCCCCTCAGGCCAGCCATTTGAAGAATCGGATCGATGTAGTTTACCAAACATTTGTGAGGTGGAGCGGCGAATCGCGCTGAGTCTCGGAGGACCCGGCAATCACGGGGATAGTGAATGCGGCTTTGCTGCTGCGTCTTGGCGGAGGCGGTAGGCCAGCCAGGCCATGGTGGCGAGCATGCCGAGATAGCCGAGGGTGCGCATGAACCCGCCGAATTTCTGGTCCTGGGCGAGGAGTCCCCATTGGCTGAAAAGAATCGTCCAGTCGCTTTCCTCGGAGCCGACAAGGGGCAGCGACGCGCTGCGCGCGTCGGCCATGTAGGTGCCGATGTAGGGGAAATTTTCGAAGAACCAGAAGCTGCAGAAGGCGAAGCCGGTGGCTTCGCGTTGCCAGAAGAAATAGATGGCGCACAAGAGCGGGACGAGCAGTTCGCCAAGCGTTCCGCCGAGAATCGTGATGGTGTAGCCGAACCAACTGAAGAGGAAGTGCCCGCCTTCGTGAATGATCAGATTGACGTAATCGAGGAATAAAAATCCGGAGCCGTGAGCGAAGGCGTAGAGGAGGAAAAGTGCGTAAGAGCAAAGCCAGGCGATTCCGGCGAGGCGGGAGACGGGCTTCCATTCTGCGAATTTGTCTTCGAGGAACGCCATCTGGCGTAAGCGTAGCAAGCGCCCCTCAGATGGGAAAGCGTTAGGCATTGAAGCGTTTCTATGACGGCCTTGATGACGAACGCTCATTTCTCAGAAGCGGCTGGTCGGAGCGCGGAAAATGCGAGATGAACTCTCAAGATGGGCGTGGGTTGCCGAGTTGGGGCGCAGCATGCTGCGCCCCTACAAGCGGCCGACAAAGTGTCGCTTACTTATCGATGGCGGCGAGGGCTTCGTAAGCGGCTCCCAGAAGCGGAGCAGATTCATTGAGGACGATCGAGACGGGGATATTGCTCAGAAGGCCTTCGAATTTCCATTTATCCTTGAAGGCGTGGAAGAAAGTGCCGTCTTTCATTTTTTCGAGAATTTTGACGGCGATGCCGCCGGCAACGTAAACACCGCCGAGGGCCAGAACTTTCAGGGCGAGATTTCCGGCTTCGGCGCCATAGATGGCGGTCCAGAGATCCAGGGTGTCGGAGCAGACCCGGCAGGATTTGTCCAACCCGCGGCGGGTGATCTCCGGGGCGGGATCGGCGTCGGGATCTTCGAACGAAGCATGGATTACTTTCGGCGCAAGAAATTCGTGAATGGTGCGGAAGCCGCGGCCGGAGAGAATGAGTTCCCAGCTAACTTGAGGATAACGACGGCGCATGAAGCGCAGCAATTCGATCTGCTGCTCGGTGTGCGGCGCGAAGTCGGAATGCCCGCCTTCGGAAGGCACCACGCGGTAACGCCCGCCGTCCCAAACGAGGAAGGACTGGCCAAGACCGGTACCGGCCGCGAGCAATGCCCGGGTGCCGCCCGGCTCGGGGTTACCCGGATTCAGTACACAAAAGTCTTCCGGCGGAAGATGCTCGATACTGTGGCCCGTGGCGCCAAGGTCATTCAAGAGAACGACGTGCGGGACATTCAGCTCCTTGATGAGAGTCTTGGTATCGACGATCCACGGGAGATTCGTCGCCCTGACGGTGCCATTGATAACCGGGCCGGCGATGCCGAAACCGGCGGCAACGATGCTTTCCTTCCCCAGATGTTCGGCCGCCTGCCGCGAGAATTCCTTGACGATGCGCTCGAATTGCGCGAACTCTTTGCTCGCGAAGCGCTGCTTGAAGACGGGCGTGAGGGTGCCGCCTTTTTCCGAGAAGAGCGCCAAATTACACTTCGTCCCACCAACGTCCCCTGCAAGGATCACCTGTTCCCCCTACCCCGGATGCTAAATTTATTTTACGTCAGGTGCTGCAATTATGGGTTGTACCACTGTCTGCCATCACGTTCGAGCAGAAGATCGGATTCTCTTGGCCCCCAACTCCCCGCTGGATATTGTGGCACGGTGGCACTCTTGGCGGCACTCCAGACGTCGAGGATGGGATCCACAAGCGACCAGGCGGCCTCGACGCTGTCGCCGCGATCGAAGAGCGTGGCATCGCCGCGCACACAGTCGTTCAAGAGCGTGGCGTAGGCGCTGCGCGTCCCCTCCCCAAAAGCTTCTCGATAGCAGAAGTTCATGGTGACGTTCCCGATGCTCATTT
>JBGQDD010000215.1:0-6202 GCA_041495665.1 Candidatus Acidiferrum sp. | reverse complement strand
CTTTGGCCACCACGACATCCATAAATTGGCTGGTCTCTTCGGTTGCGCGCACGACGAGGCCGCTCTTCAGGGAAATGTAGGTGATGATCTCGCTCGTGCCTTTCGCCGTTCCCATGGTCCGCAACTCGTGAAGCTTGAAATCTTCGGGGGTGGCATCTTTCGACGAGGATTTCTGTTTCAGTGTTGCCGTCGTGAGTAGCACCGCGCAAGTATCGGGAGGGCCGCTGGAGGCGGAGACTTCTCCCACGAGCGAAAGCTGACTCGCCTGGCATGGCTCATTTTTCACGTAGATCGACTCCCGCGCCCAATGCAATCCGGCGATCGGCGCTCCGGCCTGTTCCGCTTGCTCCGACTTCCATTTTTCGCCGGATTTCATTCCGTCAGTAGGGAGCGTCCACCCCAGCGCAAAACGTGCCACCCATTGCTGCCAAGTCTGCTGCTGCTCGGGAAAAAGAGAATCCAAACCTTTTACACCGTTCACCGAGCCGTCCGGAGAAATTGTGAACTCGATGCTTTTGCCATGGGGGTCCACGCGCTGAATATCCCACGCAGGCTTCTTGTCACCCGGCCCCTTTAACCACACACCAGAGTCCAAAGTCAGAAACTGACCCCGCGCGTGAATGGCCGCATTGCTGCCCGCCTCTTGTACGTCCAGGATATCCACACGCAGCAAACCGTGCGCATCAATCTGTGCCGCATTCGGGGCCAAGGGGACGACGACATTGCTTTCGGTCTTAACGGTCTTGTCGCTCTGAAAACGGATGAGGTAGATGACAGTTTGGCCGGGCTGCAATTTGGGCAGGAGATGGACGCGACGGTCGCCGGCACAGAGAGTGGCAGCGGCAAGAAATGACAGCACAGCAATACTTTGCACTTTGCGTCTCATGGCATTTGCTGCTGCTCCGCGAGTCTTCGGGAACCTCTCCGCGTGCAATCTCTGGAAAAAATGTTCGACGTTTAATCAGCAGGCTGCCGGGCGCCAGTCTTTTCCAGCGAAATTTTTGGTCCATCGAGCGGCCCGGAAATCTTCAGCACGTGTCCAGTTCCGGAATCACTCGCTTTACGGTCTTTGCTTTTTCGCGCGCTCGCCGTTTCGATGGACAAGTCAGCGTTTCGCCCAAAGCTGAGCGTGCCATTCACTAGCGTCAACTGCTTTCCGCCATCGAGCCGAAAATCCTCCAGTAAGATGCGGCGGTCCTGCAAACGCAACGAGCCTGCTCCCGTGGCCCAGCGCGAGACTCCCGCGTGCGCCGCGCCATCCGCGACGCTCGCGTTTACATCCCACCCACGAAACTCGACCTGGTTCAAATGAAACTCGCCGCGGCCGGCCAGCTTACCGAGGAGTTCGTCGCGGCCCACGCCTTCGGTTTTCACCTGCAAAGTCCCCGACGCTACGCCGCCCAATTGCTCCGCGATTCGGGCTGCTCCCGGCAGTTGCGCCAGCTTCACGCGGTCCAATTCCGCTGCAATCTCATAGACAGGCCGCGGCAAGAACCTTGCATTTATTTTCGCGCGCACTCTGCCGCCCGCCCATTCCGCTTGTGCTTCACGCACATCGAGATGGAGATCATGGAGGGACCCCTTGGCCACCACTTGTTCCAGTTCCAACTTCTCGATCGTCAGCTTGGTAATCTCCAGTTCGCCTTCGGCGTTTACGCGCCGGACCAGTTCACTCGCGGGCGTGCTTGGAGCCGACCCTCCCAAAAGAGTCGGAAGCAGCCTCTGTAGCCAGTTCGGCCGCGCTCTTGGGCCGACCCAGCGATCCAAGTCCGCCGCATCCAACTGGTCCACGCCCAAGTGAAAATTCCACTGCGGCCCAGTTCCCGGATCGGGCTGAGACGTTTCCTCGATGTTTCCCGTCCACATCCCGCCGAACCCTTCCACTCTCACTACACGCGCGACACGCCGGCCATCGATCCAATCCAATGCACTCTCAGAAATCTTCAGAGGCTGGTTTAATCCAGCGACAGTCAAATTCGCTTTGTTGAAACCGATCCTGCCATTCCACCGGCTGTCGAAAGGCTTCTTCCACTCCCATTTCGTGACTGCGGTCGCCTGGCCAGTCAGTTCCCAGCCATGATTTAGTTGGTGCCCAAGCGCCGCGGACAGCTTCAGGAAATCCTCCACTTTGAAAAAGTTACCCTCAATGCTGATGCTTCCAGAGTGCGCGTTCAAATCGTGCGCAAACGTCAGGTCAGCGGCGTTCTCCATCGCCAGCGCCACGCGGCGCCGCTTTGGCGCCACTACCTCGCGAGCATCGCCTCCAAGAGCAACGCGCACCGGCCCAATCGTGAGCAGGCCTCGCTCGCGCCCTCCGGCGAAGGGACCGATTCGCAGCGGCGCCGCGAAGCCCGGCACTTTCACGATTCCTCCGCTGCTCGAAAACGCCGCCGATTCCAGCGCCAGCGGCCACCCGCGCAAAATCATCCCACCCGTAAAATACTGTTCCGCCGCCACACCCTCCGCCACGTCCGGATGAAACGCGCGATACCAAGCCAACAAGTCTGACGCCTGAATCCCCAGCGAATCCAGGCGCAATTCCATCGATGGTGCGCTCCCGCCAGCGAGGCGGAACATTCCGCGGAGATTCGATCTTGGACCCTCCACGGCGATTTCTTCCGCGATCAGGCTCCCAGCGCCGACGTTCCAACGTCCCTTCACGTTCACGTTCAGGCGGGGGTTATCGGCGCGTTCCGTCAAATCACAGCGATGGATCTGCCCGGCGCGACCCTGCACTGCGAATTTCCAGTCTCCCGGTCCATCTTCCTTGACGGTCCCGCTTTTCGCGGTGGCCTCAAGCGCAAACACGCCGCGCAAACCGTAATCCTGGCCACGGAAGAGCCGGAAGACGTCCGCCAACGACGCTTCGCTCCAATGAAGAGTGATTTCCGCGGGCTGCAAGCGCGTGGAAGTTCCCGCCACGTCACCAAGCACATTGATCGTTCCCGCCGATTGCAGCGAAACTCCACTCCGCCAGGGCTGGGCCTCCAATTGCAATTTCCAGCGCCCGGGCGAGATCTGCTCCACGCTCCCCGAAACACTCGTGAACGCAAAGGGCAACTTGTCATCGCCGGTCTTGAAATTGATTCGCCCTTCATCGAATTCGATTTTTTCCAGCCGATTCACGGGAGCGACCGGCGAGGGCGGTCCATAGACGCGCGCATCTTGCGCAGGATTTGCTTTTGCTGGCGGCAGCCACCTCTCCAGGTTCCAGCGGCCTTCCGAATTCCGCACCAGAATCAGGCTTGGCTTGCTGAGCGACATGGTCCCAAATTCAAAATGCCCCCGCAGCAAACCAGTCCAGCGCAGACCGGCGCTCAGGCGTTCCGCGCGAAGAAAGTATTCGTGGCCGAACGCGGGATCCTCTCCCACGGTCACACCATTGGCATCCAGTTGCGGACTCGGCAGAATCCGCGCGTCGAAACTCAGGACTTCGACCTGCCGTCCGAACGCTCGCTCCAGATGCGCTACCAAGTAGGCATGCACGCGGTGGGTGCGCGCCAGAAGAGAAACACCGGCCTGCAAAGCGATGACGAGTACGACGATCGCCAGCGTCGGTTTCCACCACTTTTGCAGCTTGGTCATCTCGCTCGGAAGTTTCGCAGACTCATGCGCAAAAAGGTAGGGGCGAGCCTGTACCCTGAACAAACTGAAGAGTTTGCTTGCAGGTGTTTTCTCTATCCGGGATCGGAATCCTAATGCACCGTATGGAGCATGCGGCTCCAGCGTGTTCGAGACGGCAGATGCACCAGCGTCTCGAAAATGCCGGTCAATCGCGACCAGAAAGTGCTTTCCCCGCTGTAGTCGGCGCTTTTCGCATCTACTGACCAGTAAATCAAGAACGGCCGCCCCATGATGGCATCACGATCGACGAATCCCCAGTAGCGGCTGTCCAGGCTGCGGTCGCGATTGTCACCCAACGCGAAGTATTTTGCAGGCGGCACGATGATTTCATCTCCATGCATGTACTTCCGCATTTCATGCGCCCATTCCGGCTGCATCGCGGAGGCGATCAATTGGCTGCTCGGCGGAGGAAAGTTGTAATTCAATGGGTCGTAGGGCGCGCCGGGATCGTGCACGACATAGGGCTCCGGCAGCGGCCTTCCGTTGATGAACATCTCCCGGTCGACCAGCTTCAAATGATCTCCCGGCAAACCAATCACGCGCTTCACGAAATGCTGGTGATCCGCGTAGGGATACTTGAAAACAATGATCTCGCCACGTTCCAATTGCCGGTACGGCAAGAGCTTTTCGTACCAGGCGCCGGTTCCGCCGAAAACAAATTTGTTCACCAACAGATGGTCGCCGATCAGCAGCGTGCCTTCCATCGATGCCGAGGGAATCTTGAAAGCCTGTACGATGAAACTTGTACCGAACAGCGCCAGAATCACCGTCACCAGCAGTGACTCCAGGTATTCGGAAATCGTGGTCTGGTCGGCGCGGTGTTCCTGCTTCATTTCCGGCGCTCGTTCTTCAATTTCTGTCACGGTCTCTTCCGGCATTCCGCCTCAGCCTTTCGCTTCCGCACGTGCGAGTTGTTCCAAAGCGATCCGTGCGGCACGTTGCTCCGCTTCTTTTTTCGTACTGCCTTCGCCTGTGGCCATGCATTCCCCGTCAATCCAAACTTCGATCTGGAAAACCTTTTGGTGGTCGGGGCCGCTTTCTCCGGCCACGCGATATTCCGCCGGCGCCTGCCCTCGTCCCTGCAAGAGTTCCTGCAATGCGGATTTGCGATCGGACTCCGAGATGCGCTCACCGCGCTCCTCGAGCGCCTGCTCGAACAGGACCTTTCGCAACACCTCGCGCGCCGCACCCAGTCCGCCATCGAGGTAAACCGCAGCGACTACCGCTTCGAACGCGTCGGCCAGCAGCGTCTGCTTATCCCGCCCGCCGGTTTTCTCTTCCCCGCGCCCCAACCGCAAGTGCTCTCCCAGGCGCAGCCGGCGCGCAGCCATCTCCAGAGAACCTGCATTTACAACCCGCGCGCGGCTCTTGGAAAGCTGCCCTTCGCTCCACTCCGGAAAAGTCGCGAGTAGATATTCGCTCGTGAGCAGCTCGAGGACGGCATCTCCGAGGAACTCCAGCCGCTCGTTATCCCGGGGAAGCAAGGCCGAGACAGCTTCTTCGGCGCCCGCTGCGCGCAATTCGGGGACGGCTGAACTGTGGGTCAGCGCCCTCTCAAGGAGCTCTCTCGTCGAAAACTTGTACCCCAGACGCTCCTCAAACGCTCCGTCCGCGATCCGGATAGTCTCTTGCATAATTTCGCCGCGTCGGCGGCCTGACTCACTTCGGCGCGCTCAGTTGCGTCGCACCAAGCTTCTTGGCGTCGTCTGCCTGGGCCTTACAGGTCCCCACCAGGGGGCCCCCCATCGATACGCACTTGTTGAGAGCCGCCACGGCATCATCGAAGTGCGACGTGGCTTTATTCGCCATCCCCAGCAAGTAGTAGTTCACAGGGTCCGGGTTCGGATCGACCTTTATCGCCTGTTCCAGTTCCGAAATCGCTTCGGCATTCTTTCCTCGCCGCACGCAGATCAACCCCAACCCGCTGTGGGCCATCGCCAGCGTCTGGTTCTTCGCGGACGCAAAAGCTTCATCGGTCAAGTTCTCGGGCTTCGGGAGCGTTGGCGTAATTTCGATGGCTTGCTTGGAATATTGTTCCGCTTTGGCCAGCACTTGAACGGCTTCGGGTGAACTCGCACTCCCATGCAAGCTCCGAGGCAGCGTCTGACCAAGCAGCGCGAGCGTAGACACGTCATTCGGTGTCAACGCGATCTCCTTTTCTCCATATTCTTGCATCTTTTGGGTGTTCCCGGCCTGCAGGTACGCAAAAGTCAAAGCGGCATACACCGGAGACTTGTAGCGGCTCTCGGGATATTTCAGGATGAATGCTTCACCGGTCTCAACCTTCTTGGGAGCATCATTCGGATTCACGGCCTGAAAGGCCTTGTACGCGGCATCTTCTTCCGCGTTCACCGGCGCTGGCGCGTCCAGCGTCAGAGGTGTAACCTCCGGGGTCTTCGGTTTGTCGCTCTGCTGCGCCGGGGGCTGGCTCTGGCTTCCCTGGCCATACTGCGAACCCCTCGCCGATGCGGCTCCGTTCGTGCCTACCAGCAACCCCGCGACAGTTACTGCTCCCAACCAAGTATTCCACTTCGTTCTCATCCTTTTTCTCCTCTTCCCTTCTTCTTACTCGTGATCT
>JBGQDD010000214.1:0-6208 GCA_041495665.1 Candidatus Acidiferrum sp. | reverse complement strand
GCTGCGGGTTTTGACTTTTCCCCCGCCCGCTCGCCGCCGTCCCGCCTTCAGCCCCTTCCTCCGCACCAACTTGATTTCGACCTTGCTGCCCAACGCATGGGCAACCCGAATCAACGTGCCAATCGTCAAATTGCGCGGCTCATTTTCCATCGCCGAAATCTTCGGCGCGCTCATTTCCGCCCTCGCCGCCAGTTTTGTCTGGCTCAGATTCTCCGCGGCTCGCAGCTTCGCGATCTGCACTCCCAATTGCAGATTCTCAAGCTCGCGCTCCACCAGCTCTCGCAGCTTCGCATCCTTCATCTGTTTCTGATAGAACCACTTCCACCGAGTCGTCATTTCTTTCTTCCCTCCAGCCGCCGTCCATGCAGCTCCATCCGCGCCTCCGCCATGCGAATGTCTTCCTCTGGCAGTTTCGCGCTCCGTTTCACGATGCCGTGCAGGAGAACAAACACCCTTCTCGCGTCTCCGAAATAAAGAATTCTCAGCTTGTCCTTTCCCTGCTGAGTTCGCAGCTCTCTGAGCTTGCCTCGCACCTGCGAGGAGTAAGGAAACGGCAGGTTCGGTCCTTCCTGCTCCAGCATCTTGATCAGGGCCAGCATCTTCGCTCGATGCTGCATCGGCAGTCTTGTCAAGTACTCTTCCACGGGCGCACTGCCGCGCTCGTCCATGAAGAAATCGACCTGCCAACTCATCCCTTATATGATATCCCTTTTATGATATAGGCGCAATCAATTCCGGTGGCTGCCCGGTTCCGCAACCTTCGGTTTCGGTTTAAAGGCCGCGGGCTTTGACCTGTTCCCTGCCAAACTGCTCTTCGCGTCGTTTCTTCCCCCGCTTATACGACTACTCCGCCCGTTTCGGCTGATTCCTCTTGACGAGCCCCTATTCCTCTGGTATAGTAGCTTCTGGGTACAATTGCAGCTAATTCCTGTCCTCGCCTGTGCCCGACTACCTCCCCTCGCAAGACGCGCAAAATGTACACAATTTTGGTGCAATCTAAGTCCTTTAGATGCAACACTTATGGGGCCACTCGTATGTGTTGCAAACAAACGACTTGCGCAACACATAAGTCCCTTAGATGCAACACTTACAAAAAACATAGGGGGGAGGGGGGCTACTGATCTGTAGCTCACCCCTTCAGGGGTGAGGCTTCTTCCTTCCAGTCTTCTTCCCCGCGCCCGGCACCTGGCCGTTTTCCAGCAGAGCGCTGATGGCCTTCACCAGCGCCGCGCCGCTGGCGCGCAGCTCGCCGATGCGGTCTCGCGCCACCTGTTCGAGCAGCTTCTCTCCCCGCGGCAGCAGCGCCACCAGGACGCGTCTGCGGTCCTCCCGGCTGCGGCTCCGGCGCACGTAACCAGGAGCCTCCAGCCGGTCGATCAGTTCCACCGCGCTGTGATGTTTCAGCGCCAGCCGGTCCGCCAGCGTGCGGATCGTCGCTTCAACACCTTCGGGAAGCCCGCGAAGCGCCAGCAAGAGCAGATACTGCTGCGGCTCCAGGCCCGCCGCGCGCGCCGCCGCGTCTCCTTCGCCCACGAAATTGCGAATGCGGTAGCGCAGTTCCGCAAGCGCCTGGTACTCCGCAGTGGTGATTTCTTTCGCCATGAAATAACTATATCGCAATGCGATATATGTTTCCACCCTCCGCAGCAAATCTGTCATTTCGACCGGAGGGACGGCGGCTTTTGCCGTCCTGGAGCGGAGAAACCTCTCTTCAATTTCAGAATTCAGGATTACAGCGGTTTGCGAAACGATTTCTGCGTTTTGTAATGCTCGTAGCCGTTGCGTTCGTAAAACTTGTGCGCGCGTTCGCGGATTACATTGGACCGGACCGACATGCTCTTGCAGCCATGTTTGCGCGCCCAATCTTCGGCGGCAGCCAGCAATCGTGCGCCTGCCCCCAGGCTGCGCTGCCCTTCGGCGACGACAAGCCCGTTCACCTCTGCGCGAACGTCGCTTTCCAGGAGCGCTTCTCTACTTACGTGCAGCCAGGCAACCACTCCGTCATTTTTTGAATCCGCAACAAATACCGCGTTTTGAGACGCAGGCTGAATTCCCTTCAATCGCTTGCGGATCTGCGCTGCGGTGGCGGGATATCCGAGTTGGCCCGAGAGCACGGCAAGCTGCGGAACATCGGCGCTCTTCGCGCGCCGGATTTTGAGACCCTCGTCCTCGCCGCTCCGCGTCGTCTTGCTCAAGTTGTTTTCCTATGAAGCCGCTCTTGCACGGCGTCACTCTTCAATTCGCGGAGCGCGTCCGCCGCAATCCAGCGGGCCGAGCGTGAGCCCTGCTCGCGGATTCTTTCCGCCGCACGGATCGCTTCCCGGTTGAGCCGTAGATTTCGTTTCCCGATGTTTCGCAAGGCCCAGTTGACCGCTTTTCTCACAAAATTGCGCTCATCGTACGCTTCGCGCTCGATCACTCGCAGGAATCGTGCAAAACGCGCATCCGGTGCCGCTTTGTCCTTGTAGCTAAGATACGCAACCAGCGAGAATGCGGCTCGCTTCACGAACTCTTCGCGCCTCCGGCTCCACGCCGCCGCCTTGCTCCAGGCGGGCCTTGCGTTCGCGTAGAGGTAACAGCACGCCGCATCCACCACGTCCCAGGAATCGAAATCTCGCACCCAGCGTTCCATCTCTGCGGCGGTAACTTTTTCTGATTCGCCAATCAGCGTTGCAAGGATCAGCGTTTCATGAATGCCAGTCGTCCAAAGCTCCTGTGCGAGTCGATGATCTTTCCCAATGCGTTTTGCAAGCGCGTGCAGCGCCGGCGCGGAGATGCCATTCGCCTTGGGGACATCAACGCCAAAGTACGCCATCTTTGCGCGCACTTTTGGGTCTGCCAATGCTTTCAATTCGCGGAGCACAGCCGCTTTGGTCCACTGAGCCGACACTCTTCGAGAGTGCCTCTGCCTAGAACGTTTTGTCGGAGTCGAGAAGGATTGTGACCGGGCCTTCATTGACCAGCTCCACGGACATCATCGTCTGGAAAATACCGGTGGCGACGTTCACGCCCAGCTTGCGAAGCGCTTCGCAGAATTCTTCGTAGAGAGCTTTGGCTAGTTCCAGCGGCGCCGCCGCAAGGAAGCTTGGCCGCCGCTGCCCGCGCGCATCGCCGTAAAGCGTGAACTGCGAGACGACCAGCGCGCTGCCCTTCACATCGAGCAGCGACCGGTTCATCTTACCCTGATCGTCTTCGAAAATACGCAGGTTGGCGCACTTCTCCGCCATCGAGGCCGCGACTGCCGACGTATCTTCGTGGCCGACACCGAGCAGGATCATCAGCCCCGCGCCGATTTCGCCGGTCACGCGTCCATCAACCGTCACATTCGCGCGGCTGACTCTTTGGAGAACCGCTCGCATGCATCCCGCTTAATTGCCGCCCACTGGGGCCGCCCTCGCGGGTTTCCGAGGCAGCATCTCTGGAAGTTGCGCGACGTTGTAAGCGAACACCGCCAGCACTTGCGCCCCTTCCGTCAGGTCATCCCATCGCACGCGGTCCAGCGTGTCCGCCTGGGAATGGTGCGTTTTGTCGTAATCCACGGGATCCTGCACGCACCAGAATCCCGGTACGCCGGCGGCGTCGAACGGCACATGATCGCTTCCACCTTCGGAGCGCAACGTCGGCTCTGACAGTCCGACTTCCTTCGCCCAGCCCAGTGGATAGAGTGCGTGGTCGATGATCTCCCGAGCTCCGTAGTTTCCCATCAACCCAACGGTCAGTACTTTGCCCGTGCCGCTGTCATGCACCAGCACGCCGGAAATTTTTCCAAGTTCGGCGGCGTGAGCTATTACGTAAGCCCTTGAGCCATTCAACCCCTGCTCTTCGCCAGTGAAAAGCACAAACCGGATCGTTCGCTTGGGCTTCACGCCCAGCTTCTGCAGCGCCCGGGCGGCTTCCAGCACCGCCATCGAGCCCGTGCCGTTGTCGGTCGCACCCGTTCCCAAATCCCACGAGTCGAGATGTCCGCCGATAATCACCACCTCGTCCGGCTTCTCGCTTCCCGGGATTTCCGCAACGGTGTTATACACGTCCACTGGCTTCCCGCTGAATTTCGCTTCAATGTTTACTTCCACTTGCACCGGACCTTCATCCAGAAATCTCCACAAAAGCCGGTAGTTCTCCCGCGCGACATAGGCGACCGGAGCGCCCGCCGGCTGATAGTCCCGGGAATACGTGGTCATATTAAGCAGCCCGTATTCCTTCTCGGAGCCAATGAGTACGGCCAAAGGTTTTTCATCGGAAATCATTTTCGTTATTGCCATCCGAACTTTCCGATAGTCGCCAGAAACGTACGGCGCCTCCCCTTTGGGATGCGCAATGGGGACAGTCTCCTCACCCCATGGCGTCGTCATTGGATTTCCCGGAGTTTCCATTTCCTTTGGGTGTCCTAATAAGATAATGGTTCCCTTCAGTTTTCCCCGGAATTTCTCCAGATCTTCCAACTTCTCATACGCTACACCCACTACCGCGCCACGGACCGGCCCGTTTGTGCTGGGAGACCATCCGGCCGCAGCCACCGTGAGCGCGCTTTCGGTCGGCGAGACGATCCGGCCCGTTGCTGGACCTCGCGTCCAACTGTTTGTAATCGTCCACGGCTCCAGGTGCACGTTCGAGAGACCGAGTTCCTTGAATCGTTCCATCGTCCAGTGGCTGGCTTGGTCGAGTTGCGGCGAGCCAGTCAGCCGCGGGCCGATGCGGTCCGTCAAATATTGCAAATTTGTTTTCAGATTCGCTTGATCCGCCTTCACCTGCTCCAGAATCTTCGTGTCCATTTCCACGATTGGGTCGGGCTTGGGCGCTTCCGCCTTGGCGCCATCCGTCGAAGGATTGTAGGGCAGCGGCCGCCGCGGCAGCATCGCCGGCAGTTGCGCCGTGTTGTAGGCCCACGCCGCCAACACCTGCGCACCCTGGTTCAGATCGTCCTTCCACACTTTGTCGAAGGTGTCTGACTGGCTGTGGTGCGTCTTCGAGTATTCCGCGCCGTCCTGAAGCGCCCAGAAACCGGGAACCCCCGCCTCGTTGAAGGAAAGGTGGTCCGTCCCCGACATGTGCGTCATCGTCGGCTCGAGCAGCTTTAATTCCTTCAACGGAGCCAGCACCTGGTCCACGATCTCGCGGTCCTGGTAGTTATCATGCAAAGCCAGCGTCAGTACTTTTCCTGTTCCGGTGTCGTGCACCAGCACGCCGGAAATCTTCTCCAACTCGGCCTTGTGCGCCTCCACGTATTTCACCGAGCCGCACAATCCTTCTTCTTCTCCGCTGAACAAGATGAAACGGATGGTCCGCTTCGGTTTCAAGTTCAACTTTGCCAGAGCGCGCGCCGCTTCCAGTACCGCCATCGAGCCCGTACCGTTGTCGGTCGAGCCGGTTCCCAGGTCCCAGGAATCCAGATGCGCGCCAAGGATCACCACCTCATCCGGCTTCTCGCTTCCCTTGATCTCCGCGACCGTGTTGTAAACCTCCACCGGTTTGTCGCTAAACGAATTTGTCATCTCGATTTCGACTTGCACCGGTCCGTGCTTCTGCATCCGCCACAACATCCGGTAGCCTTCGCCGCTGATGAAGGCCGTCGGAATCGCACCGATATCGAACTGCTCTCCGCCGATTCCGGTCATGTTCAGCAGGGCGTGCGGCTTGTTCGAATCGCGCAGCACCACCGCCACGCCTTCTTGTTTGTAAAACTCCGTACGCTTCCGCGCCACGGCCATCATCGCGGCAAAAGGAGAAGGCGGAACCGGCTGGCCCTTCAGCGGAGGAGGTGTTTGCATCGGACGATTCCCTTCACCAAAGAAACCGTCGGGCTTTGGCGGCGAGAGGCTTGCGGGCTCTTGTGCGATCACGAGCGCGCCTTTCAGCTTCCCGCGATACTTCTCGAAATCCACATCTTTCTTGATGTCGACATACACCACCGGTCCGCGCAGCACTCCCGCTGTGCTCGGGGCCCATCCCGCCGACGCAATCGTCAAAGGATGCTCGGTGGGGCTTACGATGCGCGCGCGCGCCGTTCCCCGCATCCAGGAATGCGCGATGGTCCAGGGCTCCAGATGCACGTTAGTGAGGCCATATTCACGGAACTTTGCGGCCGTCCAATCGTTGGCTTGCTTCAGTTGCGGCGAGCCCGTCAGCCGAGGCCCGATAGCGTCACCCAGATACTCGCTGTTCTGCATCGCTTCGCTGTGCTCGCGAACCTCACTCAGAATCTGCGCGT
>JBGQDD010000213.1:0-6230 GCA_041495665.1 Candidatus Acidiferrum sp. | reverse complement strand
CCGCACTCCATATGCATGGCGAATCATCACCTGCTGGGTTACTTCGGAATCGTCTGGGTCCGTTGTTCTGCCGGGTAAGCGAGGAGGGCTGTCTCTAAAATGAAAAAAGCGGGAGAGGAATCCCCCGCTGTCGGAACGCAATTTTCTACACAAAATACTCTACACGAACTGCTGGGGCTCGGTCAAGAAAAACCTTCAAGCAAAAACCGAAGAGAATCAACGTCCCGCAAGAATCGCCCCATGAGTTGTGCGGTTAAGCCGCCGAGCCACGGATGCGCATGCCGTAGAAGGAACGGTGGACGAAGGTGAAGGAGACGACGAAGAACGCGGCGGCGAGAAGGTGCGTCAAGCCGGAGCCTTGTGTATTGGTCATTTGCACGGCGAGTTCGACGGCCAGCAGGCCGAAGAGCGTCGTGAACTTGATGACCGGATTGAGCGCGACGGAAGAAGTGTCTTTGAAAGGATCGCCCACGGTGTCGCCGATGACGGTGGCGTCGTGGAGCGGCGTGCCCTTCTGCTTCATCTCGACTTCCACGATTTTTTTGGCGTTGTCCCAGGCGCCGCCGGCGTTGGCCATGAAGATGGCTTGATAGAGGCCGAAGATGGCGATGGAGAAAAGGTATCCGATAAAGAAGAAGGGTTCGACGAAGGCGAAGGCCAGCGTGGCGAAGAACACCGCGATGAAGATGTTGAGCATGCCCTTTTGCGCGTACTTGGTGCAAATTTCGACGACTTTCTTGCTGTCGGCAATGCTGGCTGCCGCGGCACTTTCCAGCTTGATGTTGGCCTTGATGAATTCGACCGCGCGGTAAGCGCCGGTAGTCACGGCCTGCGTGCTCGCGCCAGTGAACCAGTAAATCATGGCGCCGCCGGTGACCAAGCCGAGAACGAAAGGCGCGTGGAGGAGCGAAAGATTGTTGACGTTTTCGGTTAAGCCTTTGGTGAGCGCCATGATGATCGAGAAGATCATGGTGGTCGCGCCAACGACCGCCGTACCGATGAGCACCGGCTTTGCGGTGGCCTTGAAGGTGTTGCCCGCGCCGTCGTTGGCTTCCAGCATATCCTTGGCGTGCTCAAAGTTGACGTCGATGTTGTAGTCCTTCTTGAGTTCCTGCTTGATGTTGGGGATCTGTTCGATTAGCGAGAGCTCATAGATGGATTGCGCGTTGTCCGTGACGGGACCGTAGGAATCGACGGCGATGGTCACCGGACCCATGCCGAGGAATCCGAAGGCCACCAACCCGAAGGCAAACACGGCCGGTGCGAGCATTTGGGCGCCGAGTCCCATGGTGCTGATCAGGTAGCCGACGGACATCAACAGGACCATCGCCAGGCCGATGTAGTAAGCGGAGAAGTTGCCGGCCACGAAGCCGGAGAGAATGCCGAGCGATGCGCCGCCCTCTTCCGCCGAGGTAACGACTTCCTTGACGTGGCGCGAATTGGTGGAGGTGAAGACCTTCACCAACTCGGGAATCAGGGCGCCCGCGAGCGTGCCGCAGGAGATGATCGTGGCCAGTTTCCACCACTGCGAAGGATCACCCGCGAGCGTGGGGATAATCAGAGAAGAGATGAGGTAAGTCAACGCGATCGAGACAAAGGAGGTGATCCAGACCAGCGAAGTCAGCGGCTTCTCATAATCCATTTCGTCCGCGTTACCGAATCTCGCCCTGGCGATGAAGCTGTTGATGAAGTAGGCGGCGGCGCTGGCGATGAGCATCACGATGCGCATCACGAAGATCCACACGAGCAACTGAACCTGCAGGGTGGGATTTTTCACTGCCAGCAGAATAAAGGTGATGAGCGCGACGCCAGTCACGCCGTAAGTTTCAAAGCCGTCGGCGCTTGGTCCCACCGAGTCGCCGGCGTTGTCACCCGTGCAGTCGGCAATGACGCCGGGGTTGCGCGCGTCGTCTTCCTTGATCTTGAAGACGATCTTCATGAGGTCGGAGCCGATGTCCGCGATCTTGGTGAAGATGCCGCCGGCGATACGCAGCGCGGCCGCGCCGAGCGATTCGCCGATGGCGAAGCCAATGAAGCACGGGCCGGCGTAATCGCCCGGAATGAACAGCAGGATAAAGAGCATCATCAGCAGTTCGACGCTGATAAGCATCATGCCGATGCTCATGCCGGCTTGCAGTGGCGTGCTGTAAATTGGATAGGGTTTGCCGCGCAGGCTGGCAAAAGCGGTCCGTGAATTCGCGAACGTGTTTACGCGAATGCCGAACCAAGCCACACCGTAGCTACCCGCAATCCCCACGAGGCTGAAAATCAGAATGATCGGCAGCGTGACCGCAACAGGGTGCACGGGAGCGAGCCAGCCGAAGTACATGACGATCACGACGGCGATAAACACCCACAAGATCATCAGGAACTTTCCCTGGGTAATCAGGTAGGTCTTGCAGGTCTCGTAGATCAGCTCGGAAACGTCGCGCATCGACTTGTGAACGGGCAGATTTTTCAGGCGCGAATAGATCGCCAATCCGAAGCCCAAGCCAAAGATGCAAATAACGATGCCGAAGAGCAGAAGAGTATGGCCGTCAGTCCTCCCGAGGAATTTGACCTGAGAAAGGTCGGGAAGCTTCAAACCAGCTTCGCCGCCGGCTTCCTCAGCGAGAGCCGATGCGGCCGCAAGCAATGTGAGCAAGACGGCAGCCGCTCCAAATTTGATGAATTTGCAGCCTAGAGACCAGGCATTTGCCAGCCAGGTAAGCATTCACACTCCTCCGTAGTTCATTTGTTCACAGGGCAATGGCTTCCCGGGACAGCGGTTTCCGGCACACTTTTTCGGCCGAGCGCGGTTTGGCGCAACTGCAAACCGAATTGTTCACGTTCCGCCAGGAAGAAGCCGCCGCGCGCCGGTCCGAGACTACCCCAAAACATGGCCGGCGAAGCGCCCCAAAGCCGGGGCGCAAGGGCTGCACAAAACGCCGATTTATATCATTTTACCAATGGCCGGTCAAACCGGCGCCTACGAGAGAAGGCGCAACAGCCCCGTATCGCGTCGGATACTGAACCGAGACGCGGATGCAAAGCGATGGTAACATGCCACAATCATTCAAGGTTGATCGATCCTGGCTAGTCGGGGGTCCATGAGCAACAAACCAGTGTTGGATGCGGCGCTGAATGCCGCCGCGATGTGCGACCTGCGTCAGCGGGGGAATCGGGCTGGAGTCGAGGCTTCTGACCGCGCGGTTGAGCCGGCGGCAGTGTGCCGCCTATGAGACATCATTTCTTCATTACGGGCACGGACAGCGGAGTTGGCAAGACTGTCCTCTCGGCGCTGCTCTGTGCGGCGCTCGACGCGGTTTACTGGAAACCGATCCAGACCGGCACCCTCGAAGGCTCGGACCGCGTTACCGTCATGAGGCTTGCGGGGATTGGCACGGATCGAACGCTCGATGAGGTGTACAAGTTCGTGCCTCCGGTTTCTCCCGATCTCGCGGCGCGCTGGGCGGGAGTGGAAATCGATCTCGGGCGGGTCAACATGCCCACCAGCCTGATCAACGACTGGTTGATCGTCGAGGGCGCCGGAGGCGTTCTGGTACCCATCAACCAGAAGCAGTTTGTGCTCGACCTGATGGTGAAATTCAAATTGCCAGTGATCGTGGCGGCACGCAGCGGGCTGGGTACGGTGAATCACACGCTGCTGACACTGGCCACGCTGCACGCGGCCGAGCTGCCGGTGCATGGCGTGGTGCTGATCGGCGATCAGAACCGCGAGAACCGGGAAACCATCGAGCGTTTCGGCCACGTCCGTGTCATCGGCGAGATTCCCAAGCTTCCCAATCTGCACCGCACCGCGCTCATGCAGGTCTTTATGAATCATTTCGATCGCGCCGCCTTCGCGCAATAATTGCCGCAAGGCCAATTCCCGGTGTTCAGAATGGCAGCGTCATCCCCTGGCTTTGCTCGAATCGGCGAGTACCAGGTGAGCATGGCAAGTGCCGTGCTCGGAAATGAGAAGAATACGTTAGCGGGAGGAGTGGCGGGTGCCAGCGAGTCTAAGTGGATGGAAGCAGAAAGTCGTGGCGTTTGCGAGCGGGCTAGGCGCGCCAGGGCTTTTTCTTATTTCCTTTCTGGATTCTTCGGTGCTGACGTTTCCGATCATCAACGATCTGCTGCTGATCGAGCTGTCCATCCAGCATCCGGCGCGGATGCCGCTGTATGCGTTCATGGCGGCGCTGGGATCGGTGCTGGGTTGCCTGTTGCTGTATTTCATTGCACGAAAGGGCGGGGAAGCGCTTTTCCACCGAAAAGCCGGAAAGCACGCTCACGCTATCCGCCACTGGGTGGAACAGAACGGTTTCGTGGGAATGTTGATTGCGGCGCTTCTGCCGCCGCCGACGCCGTTCAAATTTTTCGTGTTTGCCGCAGGAGTATTTGAAGTGCCGCTGTTCAGTTACACGTCGGCGATCACCATCGCGCGGTTGTTTCGATACTTCGGAATCGGGTACCTGGCGATACGCTATGGCGCAGACGCGCTGCCGTATCTGATGCACCACAAGCTGCAAATGACGGTCTTCGTGATTTCCCTGGTAACCGTCAGCTATGTTCTCTCACGACTACTACTTCGGCGCCGAGCGCCTTCGGGCGGCGTAGCTTGAAAAGCAACCTCCTCCCCCCTCCCCCCTGTTTTTTGTAAGTGTTCATTCTAAAGGGCTTTAAGTCGTTTAGAATGAACACTTATAGAAGTGTTGATTCTAAAGAGACTTAGAATGCACTGAAATTGTGCAAATTGGGGGCATTTTTGAGGCAGAGCGGGTTGTATAGAGTTTAGCCAACTTTCTACGCTGGGGTGGGGGCGCAGAAGAGATCCGTTCCGGCAGAGATGGAAACTGCGGTGACCTCGCAACACCTTCCGAAGCACAAGAGGTGCGCCTTTCGCAGGCGGAGAGGGGCGTTGGAGTTGGCTTGGAGGCTGCGGGCGTTGGTGGCGACGGATTCGGGTTAAGCGGGACAGAAAAGCGGGAGCAAGCTCCCGCACTCCAAAAAATGCCACAGTATTACCTAGTGAGGAGCTTACCAGACTTCACATACATGGTCAAGGAAAGGTTTTGCTAGAGGGGTCCCAGGCTAGCTCTTGGGAGAGAATTCTGCCGGAAGAATCGGCATCGATTACGGCATGCACGCGCAAGCCGGAGCTGACGTCGCGCGTGTAGGGAAAGGCGCGCAGGATGATATGAAATCCATCGGGGGTTTTCTCGACGGTGGCTTTGGGGAAGCGCGCGACCTGGAGGAAGCGACGCGCCACGGCGGTGTCGCGCGCGGCGTCGAGGGCGGGCGAGGGTTCGGGCTTGTAGGAAGTGACGGCGGAGTCGGGATCGAAAGATGGGGCGGGGCCGACGTCGATCTCAACGTCGTGCAAGGCGCTCTCGGTTTCGACGATGCCGTGCCAGCGGAAGGGCGAGCCGGATTCGGCAAACGCGGCAGCTTTGCGAGGCGATTCGCCGCGGTAGGTGCGCGATTCCATGGCGGCCAAAGCGTTGCCGTGAAGAACGAAGCGCAAGACGATATAAAGAATCGTGGTGGCGAGCGCGAGGGATGCGCCGACTTTGCCTCGCGGGCCTTTTGATTTGGCGCCGATTTCTTCCGTGACGAGTCTGCTGAGCATCGGTAGAAGAATTCCGGCGAGGAGAATTCCCAAAATCCAGAGATCGAGATTGGGGAGCCAGTCTAGAGCGAAGCGGCGTGGGGAGAAGGGCCAGAAAAGTTCGACACCGGGGCTTTGACAGAGGTCGAGGAGCAGATGGAGGACGGTGGCGGAGAAGGCGGCGAGAAAAATGGGAAGCGGTGAGGCTTGTTTGTCTTCTGGTCCTCGTTTTCCCAGGAGCAAGGGGAGCGTGACTAACACACTGAAGAACAGAGCCGCAAGAAGGGAATGGCAATAGGTGCGATAAAGAGTGAGGAATGCAGATGGGCCGGCAAATTTGCTGAGCACGTCGATGTCGGCGACGGTGCCTGCGATGAGCATGGCGATGGTGGCGGAGCGAGAGATTCGGGGGAAAGCGGCGCGCTTTAGGGTGTAGGAGGCCAGGGCGTGGGTGAGGGGATCCATGGGGGAAGTTATCTCATGAATTGGGATCGGGAGGGGATGCTAACGGGTCGGGAGGCGTGGATGAGACTGAGTAGGGAAGAAAAGCGGCGGCAAGCCGCCGCACTCCAAAGCGCCCGCCTCGGAAGGCGGCCGCTACTGAGGAAAAAGAAAAACACCGGTCTGAAGACCGGCCACT
>JBGQDD010000212.1:0-6231 GCA_041495665.1 Candidatus Acidiferrum sp. | reverse complement strand
TGATTCACCGTCCAGCACACCACCTGCAAATCTTTCTTCCGGGCTTCCGCAATCATCGCCGGCGTCACCAGATCTCCCCGCACGGCGATCTGCCGCGCGCCGATGGCGACGGCCTTCTCCAACGGATTCTCGATCTGCCCGTCGTACAAAAGCCCGGTCATCAGTGTTGGCTCGATTTTCCGCAAACTCAGCACGATCTCCGCGTCAAAAGAAATCACCACCGTCCGCGGTATCTCTCCCGATTCGCGCAGCGCGCTAATCAGCGCGTGCTCCCCGCCCCACGAGCCGGCCGGCTTGATCTCCAGATAGAACACGATGTCGTGTTTTTTGGAAAACTCCAGAATCTCTTCCAGCGTAGGAATGCGTTCTCCGGCGAACTCGCTCCCGAACCAGGAACCGGCATCCAGTTTCCGCAGCTCCGCGAGCGTCAGGTCGTGCACCGCGCCCTGCCCGTTGGTGGTGCGATTCACCGTGGCATCGTGAATGGCTACGAAACGCGAATCGCGCGAAAGCTGCAAGTCCGTCTCGATGAACGTCGCCCCCAGTGCAACAGCTTTCTTGAACGCCGCCAGCGTATTTTCCGGCGCGTTCCCCGATGCCCCGCGATGCGCAATAACCAGCACTACGCCGCTCTCTCCGTGGCCATCAGCATTTGTTCCGCTCCGCTGCTCTCACTAAGTTTCTCCCTTCGAATTCGTTCCATGCTTCTTGCCGTCCTCATGGGAAATATGCTAACACCTCAGCCTGGCGCAGAAGGAGGCAGCCATTTGCCCTGCATCTTGAATCTAACTGGTAGGGAAACAACAGGAGGTCTGTTCAGGAGGAAATCATGAGAAAGCAACTCAGGGCCTTGTTTGTAGCAGTGCTGCTCGCCATGCCCATTGTGGCGTTGCCGTACTCCGCGGCGGCTCGGCCGCAGGATGAAAAGAAGCAGCGCAATGAAGCAAAGTATCGGGAAAAACTTTATAAGGAAGTGCGGCACCAGCTCGTCATGTTGCCGTGGTATTCCGTGTTCGATAATCTAGCGTATCAGGTGGACGGCGAAAAGGTGACTCTCTCCGGCCAGGTGACCCGGCCAGTTTTGAAGTCCGATGCTGAGGCCGCCGTAAAGAGCATCGAGGGTGTCGCCTCGGTTGTGAACAACATCGAGGTTCTGCCGCTCTCGCCGATGGATGACCAACTCCGCCGCGCCCTATACCGCGCCATCTATGGGGACGCCGGGCTCTCGCGTTACTCCATTCAGGCCGTACCTTCCGTCCATATCATCGTGAAGAATGGCAACGTCACGCTGGAGGGTGTGGTGGACAACGAGATGGACAAAAATCTCGCCAACCTGCGAGCCAGTCAAGTTTCCAATGTTTTCTCTGTGAAGAACAACTTGGGCGTCGCGGGCGACGGCAAGTAATCATTCGAATGCACAGGGCCGCTCGTTACGCGGCCCCTGTTGCCCCGCTTTTCTGCAATTGCCGGGAGATCCGCCGCGCCGTTTCCTTCAGTGCCTCGATGATCCGCGGCATATCGGCTTCATCCGTCTGCGTCAGCGTCCCACTGGCGCCGAGCGCCGCCGTTACATTCCCCATGCCGTCGAAGATGGGCGCGCCAAGGCATCGCGCACCCAAACTGTTTTCCTCGTCATCGAGCGCGTATCCCGACTGCTTCACGTGCTCCAACTCGGCAATCAGTTTCGTGATGGAAGTGATGGTTTTCGGCGTCCTCTTTTTCAGTCCCTGTTGCTTTGCGATGGTCTCAACCTCATGCTTTGGCAGCCAGGCCAGCAGGCATTTCCCGACGCTCGTGGAATGCAAAAACATCCGCCGTCCCACCCAGGTATTCACCTTGAAAAATCCCGGCGCCTCCACCTTTTCAATGTAAACCGCTTCGCCCTGATCCAAAACCGCCAGGTGCACGGTCAGGTGAATTCTTTCCACCAGTGACCTCATGAACGGCAGCGCGACATCCGCGACGTCCAGGTTCGTCCGCGCATCTCCGCCCAGACTCAGAATTTTTAGGCCCAGGCGATACCGTCCCGTTTCCGCTTCACGCCGCAAGTAGCTGCGTTTTTCCAGGGTCCGCAGGATGTAGCTCGCGGAGCTCTTCGGGATGCCGAGCTTGCGGCTGATCTCCGCGTTGGTCAGTCCCTCGCGCCGTTGCGCGGCCGCTTCCAGAATATTCAGCGCGCGTTCCACCGCTGTTGCCGGACTGGTTTCCGTGGTTGCCATAGTTGTACCCGGACAATAAAAGTTACGCCCAAGCATAGAATAAGTGTTCAGAATACTGAACACAATGTTGTGGCTGCGGTGCGGGTCCGGTACAAGGAGAAAAGAGGTCTGAACATGTGTTCAATATGCTGAACGGATGGATTGGGAAAGGAAAGAACTCGCCGATGGTGTGCAAATTTCTCGACTCTTTGTCCGCGTTTTCCAACGGAATCCACCGGCTCTATAGAAGCCTCACCTATCTCCTTGAGGGAATGAGCCTTAGAGATTGCGCGTTTCTGCCGGTTGGTCTTCGAATTGCCTTCCCTATTGGGCGGCCGGCTTTCATGCGAATTCGCAACGGAAAGGACTGACCTCGACCATGGCGACTGCGACCACCAGACCGAATCCCGCTCTCGCTCCGCTGCCCTTCTCGAATCGCATTGTGCCGGTCAATTCCGCTCCCGCGGATTTCGATTCAGCCCGGGATCTTCCTGCAGGCTTTCTCGAATTTCTTGCGCCGCTGCATGCCGCGCTCACGCTGCGGCAGCGCGCTCTGATTGCCCGCCGCGACTATGCCCTGGCCGAAGCGCACGCGGGCAAGGTTCCCGACTACCTGCCGCCCTCGGTGGCCACCACAAATTCCTGGCGCATTGAGCTTCCGGCCTGGTGCGCGGATCAGCGGAATCAGATGACTGGCCCCGCCGATGACGCCGATCTGGTGGTGAAAATGCTGAATTCCGGCGCTCCCGGCGTCATGCTCGATCTGGAAGATTCCATCGCCAATTCGTGGGAATACAATGCGCGCGGCATCAAGAATATTCTGGAAGCTCTCACCGGCCGGCTCACCTACTTTGACCGCAAGCGCAACAAAACCGTCGGCATCAATCCCAGTGCCACCGTTATCTTCACGCGGCCCCGCGGCTTGCACTTGCACCAAGCCGGTGTCCTGCCCGGGGAATTGCTCCCGGCTTCGCTGTTCGACGTCGCAATGGTGGCTTATCAGGTGGACTTCAGCGCTCTGAAGCATCCTCTATGTATCTACATTCCCAAGTCCGAATCCGCCGACGAAGCGCTCTGGTGGCGCGATCTTTTTCAAATGATTGCCCGGCTCAAGGGACTTCCACAGAATTCCATCAAGTGCATGGCGCTGGTCGAATCGCATCCGCTCGCTTTTCAGATGGAAGAGTTTGCCTGGAATCTGCGCGACCACATCGTGGGACTGAATCTCGGTCGCTGGGACTACATGGCCAGCTTGATCCATTTCAATCTCGAAAACTCCGAGTGGGTACTGCCCGACCGCAACACGATTCCGCACAACGTTGCGTTCTTCCAGAATTTGCGCTACCTGCTGCCGGACATTTGCCACAAACACGGGATGCTTGCGATCGGCGGCATGACCGCGCTTTATCCCAGCCGCGAAGATGCGGAGCTAAACGCGCGGGCGTTGAAGATCCTTGCGGAAGACAAAAAGAACGAAGCCAACTCGCTGATGGACGGCGCGTGGACGGGACATCCCGATCAAAACGAAATCGCCGTGAGCCAGTTCCCTGCTCCGAATCAACTTCAGGCGTGCCCCGCGAACGGCGGCACGCATCCCGATCTCCGCCCGATTCCCACGGGAGTCGGTCAACGCACGCTGGCCGGAACCCGCGCCGCTGTTCGCACCGTCATTCGTTATCGCAACGGCGTTCTTGCCGGCAAAGGCGCGAGTCTTCTCGATGGCTACATGGAAGACCTCGCCACCGATCGCATCTACCGGTTGATGATCGCGCAGCGCATGAAGCATTCGGACAAAATCGAAGTTCTCGATGAGAGAGGCGTGCCCGTTCGTCACACGCCGGAACTGATTCGCGAACTTTTCGACGAAGAGCTCGACCGATTGTTGCGCGAGAACGCGAAGAACAATGACACCCAGCTTGCGGCCACGCTCCGCGAAGCCCGCGGCCTCAGCGAAGAAATGATCCGTCGCGGCGAATTCAATCCGGCATGACCTGAGCTTTTACACACGATTCGACAAACTGAGGAGATCAGAAAGGTAAGGACTAGGAAATGTCGACAAACGGAACGAACGGAGCCAACGGGAACGGCAATGGCAACAAGCGCAACGCACTCTCTTACTGGACTACCGATCCCCGCTGGTCCGGCATCATGCGTCCTTATTCTTATTCGGATGTGCTGCGGCTGCGCGGGTCGATCCAGATCGAGTACACGCTGGCGCGGCTTGGCGCTGAGCGGCTTTGGAATTTGATGCACACGGATGCCTACGTTCCCGCGCTCGGCGCCATCACCGGCAACCAAGCTATTGAAATGGTGCAGGCCGGTCTGAAAGCGATTTATGGAAGCGGTTGGCAGGTAGCTGCGGATGGCAATACCGCGGGCGACGTCTATCCCGACCAGAGTCTCTATCCTTGCGATTCCGCGCCGAATCTGGTGAAGCGCATCAATCGCGCGCTGCTTCGCGCGGACCAAATCGAATCCGCCGAAGGCAAGAAGTTCGGCACGTATTGGTTCGCGCCGATTGTCGCCGACGCTGAAGCCGGCTTTGGCGGCTCGCTGAACGCTTACGAACTGATGAAATCCATGATTGAAGCGGGCGCCGCTGGCGTTCACTTTGAGGACCAGCTTTCATCCGCGAAGAAATGCGGGCATCTGGGCGGCAAAGTCGTCGTGCCCACGCGCGAGTTCATCGAGAAACTGGTGGCGGCGCGGCTTGCGGCCGACGTTTGTGGCGTACCTACGATTCTCATCGCGCGCACGGACGCCAACTCTGCCGGTCTATTGCTTTCCGACGCTGACCCGCGCGACCGGGAATTCATTTACGGCGAACGCACGCCCGAAGGTTTTTATCAATTCCGCGGCGGGATCGACGCGGCCATTGCCCGCGGTTTGGCCTACGCGCCTTACGCAGACATGCTGTGGTGCGAGACGTCCACGCCAGATCTCGCGGAAGCGAAGAAATTCGCCGAAGCGATTCATGCGAAATTTCCAGGCAAGCTGCTGGCCTACAATTGTTCGCCATCGTTTAACTGGAAGAAAAAGCTGGACGACGTCACCATCGCGAATTTTCAGCAAGAACTCGGCAAGATGGGCTACAAATTCCAGTTCGTCACGCTGGCCGGGTTCCACGCGCTGAACATGTCCATGTTCCACCTCGCACGCGGCTACTCGCAGGCAGGCATGACCGCTTATTCGAAGCTCCAGCAGGAAGAATTTGCCGCGCAGGAACTCGGCTACCGCGCCGTCACGCACCAGCGCTTCGTCGGCACCGGTTATTTCGACGAGATCGCTCAGGTAGTCTCCGGCGGCAATTCTTCAACCACGGCTCTGGCTGGCTCCACGGAAGCCGAACAGTTTCACGGTGCCGTAGCGCACGCGCCGTCGAATGGTCATACGTCTGAAGCGCACGCCTGACGAGTCAGGTTGGGCACAAACAAGAAGTTGCAAACAGATCGCCAATGCACTACAATGTAGTGCATGAAGACCGAAGTATATAGCTGGCGTTTGTCCGGCGAGCTCAAATCAGGCCTCGAGCGCCAAGCGCGTCTCCGCAAGGTTTCTGTCTCCTCTATCCTCGACATCGCTGTCCGCGAATGGCTAAGGAAAAGCGGATTGGACGTCGCGGGAGACGAAGCGCAGCGCGAGCTTCACAAATTTGCGGCAAAGTGCATCGGCGTGCTGGAGGGCCGCAACTCTCGCCGCGCGGAGACCGCGCGCGAAACGATTCGCGAGCGCCTGAGGCAGCGCCGTGACCGCTGACGCGCTGATCGATACCGGTGCGATTCTCGCGCTCTTAGACAAGAAAGACCGATGGCACGACTCTTGCGCTGAGGCGTTCCGTCAGTTGAGGCTCCCGCTCCTTACCTCCGAAGCGATTCTGACTGAGCTTTTCCACCTTGTGGGCGATACGCGCAACGAGATGGAAACCGCCTGTAAGTTTGTCCGCTCGGGAGCGCTCGTGCTTGGCGCGATCGAAGATGCGGAACTGCCTCATCTGCGCACTTTGATGTCGCGTTACTGGGACCGGCCGATGGAC
>JBGQDD010000211.1:0-6231 GCA_041495665.1 Candidatus Acidiferrum sp. | reverse complement strand
GCCGCAGAAAGCCTTACCCGTTTCCCTTGGGCCATAGACACCACCTTTAAAAGAAGATTTATATTAGATGGTGTTGCATCGACCTGTTGAGACCACCCGCGTAATCGGAAACTGACCGACTACCGCGTGGTGCGTTCGCGTGACTCTTCCACATGGTCCCTGCTATCCTCTAGCCTTTCCATTTGCACTAGGAGTGAATCTCATGCGTAGCACGCTTTGCGCGATTGTTTTCCTTGCCAGTGCCGCCATATCTCCAGCCCAGCAAACTTCACCCGCTTCCCACTTTGACGGTAGCTCCTGGTGGTCCCACGTCAAATTTCTTGCCGACGATTCCCTCGAAGGCCGCGACACCGGAAGCGAAGGTCTGCGCAAAGCCCAGGTTTATGCCGTCGAGCAACTCCAGAAAGCCGGCCTTGAGCCCGCCGGCGTGAACGGTTTCTACCAGCCGGTCCATTTAATCGAATACCAGTTGTATGAAACCAGGTCCTCGCTGAGTCTCGTCGCGGGCGGCCAGTCCACGCCGCTTTCCTTCGCCGACGATGCTTTCATCAGCGCCCGCTCCACGCGCACCTCTGCCACTCTCGCCGCCCCATTGGTTTTCATTGGCTACGGCCTGCAAATCTCGGAAAAAAATCTCGATGAGCTCGCCGGCCTCGATCTGAAAGGCAAAATCGTTGTTTATCTCGCCGGCTCACCCTCGGACATTCCCACCGCCCTCGCCTCGCACTATCAAACCGCCGGCGAGCGCTGGAAATCCCTGCACGCCGCCGGCGTCATCGGCTTGATCACCATTTTCAATCCCGCGTCCATGGACATTCCCTGGTCGCGCATCTCCGCCAATCGCAATCACCCTTCCATGGATCTCGCCGAGCCTGAGTTCAATGAAACTCCCGGCCTTCAATTGGGCGTTGCCTTCAACCCCGCCTCGGCTGAACAACTTTTCGCGGGCTCCGGCCATACCTTCGCCGAAATCGCTTCCCTGGGCAAAGATCGCAAGCCTCTTCCGCATTTTCCTTTGGCCGTTTCACTCAAAGCCAACGCTGTAATCCTCACCCAGACGCTGGAATCCTCCAATGTCGTCGCCAGACTCACCGGCTCCGATCCCGCTCTCAAAAATGAATTCGTCGTCCTCTCGGCGCACATCGACCATGTCGGCATCGGCGCGCCCATCAACGACGACCGCATTTACAACGGCGCCATGGACGACGGCTCCGGCAGCGCCCTGGTCATGGACATCGCCGCAAGCCTGAAAGCGCATCCCGATAAACTCCAACGCTCGATCCTTTTCCTTCTCGTCACCGCCGAAGAAAAGGGCCTTCTCGGTTCCAAATATTTCGCCGCCCATCCCACGGTCGCGCCAAAATCAATCATCGCGGACGTCAACGTGGACATGTTTCTTCCCATCGTCCCACTGAAGATCCTCAAGATTGAAGGCATCGAGGAATCCGACCTCGGCACCCGCGCTGCGGCCATCGCGCAGTCCATGGGCTTAAAGCCCATTCCCGATCCCGAACCTCTCCGCAACGCCTTCATCCGCAGCGATCAGTACAGCTTCATCAAGAAGGGAATTCCCGCCGTCAAAGTTGACGTCGGCTTCGAGCTGGGCACGCCCGAGCAGAAAACCTTCAAGGACTGGCTCACCAATCGCTACCACGCGCCATCCGATGATGTGAATCAATCCGTCGATCTCCAGTCTGCCGCAAGCTACGAGGAATTCACGCGCCGCCTGCTCCTCGACACCGCCAACAATCCTGCGCGTCCACGCTGGAAGCCCGACTCCTTCTTCCGCCGCTACGCTGCCGACGGCGAACCCCAGCGAAATTCTGATCCGGTCCAGGAGAAAAGCGCGGAGAAGCCAGCCGAAGCGGCGGCGGCGAAGCTCGGTGCGGCGGAGATGGAGCGGCTGAAGTTTTATCTGGGCGAATGGGACTACACGGAGACGTATCCGAAATCGGCGTTCTATCCGAACGGTGGGAAGAACACCGGCGTGTACACCAGCAAGCTCGGGCCGGGCGGGAATTCGCTGGTCGAAAACTTTCACTCGCAGGGGCCGGTCGGCGATTTTGAAGGTTTGATTGTAATGACCTGGGACCCCAAAGAAAAAGCTTACAAAGCGTATGTGTTCGGAAATGAATTTCCCGGAGCCATCGTGGAAACCGGGCAGTTCGAGGGCGACGCGCTGGTGTACCGCTCGGAATTTCCGGTCGAAGGCGGAACGCTGAATTTGCGAAACGTCACGAGGCTCGTAGCGCCGGGAAAAATCGAGAGCGAAGAATACATGGCCATCAAAGATGCCCCGGAGACCTTGCTGGTGCGCGTCGAAGCGAAGAAGCGTTAGCTCCCTCCTTCTTTCTTAGTCCGGAGAGCCCCTTCTCTGACGGTTAGCAGTAGATAGCGAGCTATGTTGGGCGCCGCGTTTCGTAGTTTCAAGATGGTGGCGGCTGGAACCCAGAAGCGATCGCCAGGCTGCAGTTTGATGGCTGGTTTTCCGGGAGCATCCTGCAGTTCGGCAGAGTCTAAGGACACATAAAGGCAGCCTAATGGGACGCGATGGACGAACTTCGCTCTTGGTTGAAGCGTGACGAAATCCACGCGAAGTTCCTGCGTTTCAAACAACGACTCATCAATGTAACCGCCGGGGCCAGTGTCTTTCTTGGAGCATGGACCGAGGTCGCCCTGAACAATCATTCGGCAAAGGTTGTGCATGTCACCTTGTGGACGGAGCAGCTCGATCGTGACGTTGTTGAAGGGGGCTCCAGATTCGTTGCGGGCGATATGGGCTAAATGGCCGGGGGAGTAGCCGACTTGGCCATCGGCCATCACGAGATGGGCTTCCGGTTTGTCTTGGACGGCGTTGATGACGTCGGCGGAACCAAGCGCGACGTAGACGTAGGGCACATCGTGCTGATGGAGCAGAGTGGATTCGTGCGCGGGAACGCTTACGCGGAAGACGCGGACGTAGGAATTTTCCAGGACGAGATGGTGGTGAGGCTCCTTGGGGATTGGAACGGCTACCGGGGCTTGCGCGTTCAAGGAGAACGCGAAGAGTAGCAGTGCTGATGCCAGGAATCTTTTCATGTGGGGCCTCGAGTTAGAAAGAACCAAAAACGCTAGACAAGCGGCCGAACTGAAGGTCGCCGCTACGAAGGCTAACTGCACCGGTCTGTCCGACAGGAGCCGTACCGCAAACGGCGCGGAAGACCGGGCACTACATTCGCTCGAAGATGCCGGCGGCACCCATGCCGCCGCCGATGCACATGGTGACCATGCCGTAGCGGGCATTGCGGCGCGCCAATTCGCGGATGAGGGTGGCGGTGAGTTTTGCGCCGGTACAGCCGAGGGGGTGGCCGAGGGCGATGGCGCCGCCGTTAGGGTTGACGTGCGAAGCGTCGAGGCCGGCTTGTTGAATCACGGCGAGGGATTGCGCCGCGAAAGCTTCGTTGAGCTCGATGACCGCGATGTCGCTGAGTGAGAGGCCGGCGAGCTTTAGTGCTTTGGGGATGGCCCGGACGGGGCCGATGCCGAATTCTTCGGGGAGAACGCCTGCGGTGGCGTAAGCGACGAAACGCGCCAGGGGCTTGAGGCCCAGCGATTTGGCGCGGGCGTCACTCATGATCACGGTGGCGGCGGCTCCGTCGCTCATCGGGGAGCTGTTGCCCGCGGTGACCGTCCCTTTCACATGAAACGCGGGCTTGAGTTTGGCGAGGACGTCGAGAGAGGTATCGGCGCGGGGGAGTTCGTCGGTCGAGAAGCTAAACGTTTGCGTCGTCGGTTTGACCGTCCCAGACTTCGGTTTGGAGGAGGCGCCGTTGCCGTTGGGGAGCGAGGTGATTTTCACTTCGACGGGAATGGTTTCGTCCTTGAAATTTCCGGCGGCGATGGCGGCGAGCGCTTTCTTGTGCGAAGCGGCGGAGAACTGGTCGGCTTGCTCGCGGGTGATGCCGAATTTTCGCGCGATGTTTTCGGTGCCGAGGCCCATGTTGATGTAGGCGTCGGGATAATTGTCGACGAGCCAGGGATTGGGCGAAATCTTGTTGCCGCCCATGGGCACCATGGACATGGATTCGGTGCCGCCGGCGACGATGACTTCGGCGGAACCGGCGCGGATGCGTTCGGCGGCGAGGGCGATGGCTTGCAAACCGGAAGAGCAGAAGCGGTTGATGGTCATCGCGCTGGTTTCGACGGGAAGCCCGGCGCGGAGCGCGGCGATGCGAGCGACGTTCATGCCTTGTTCGCCTTCGGGCATGGCGCAGCCGAGAATCACATCATCAATTTCCTTGGCGTCGAGACCGGGCACACGGGCGAGGGCTGCCTTGATGGCAAGCGCGGCGAGATCGTCGGGGCGGGTGGCGCGCAGCGAGCCTTTGTAGGCACGGCCGACGGGAGTGCGGACAGCGGAGACGATGACGGCTTCGGGCATGGTGGGACCTCGGAAAACGAAACGCCTCAGGCCTCCCGACCCGGTCGGGACAGGTTCCGGTCTGAGCTACAGGTTCATTGTTGGGCGGGCGTGGAGAAAAAGCAACCGTGTGGTGACTGGTGATTCGTGACTAGTGACTGGTGGAAGATTTACGCCGAAAAGCATGGGAACCAGGGTGATTCCAATGGTGTTCGCGCCGAAAAAGCTTCAAAAAGAACCGACAACGCTGACTTGATTGGCGAGGAAGTAGCCCCTGAGGCAAGCCATGATGACGCCGAGCAGGAAATGGCCGAGGCCGCCGGGAGCGCCACCGACGTCACTGATGGAACGGTCTTCCATGGTGGAAAATAGCAGAGAATCGACCGGGGTTGGAGGCCTTACTTGTCCTTGAGCGGAGCGCCCTTGCGCGGGATGAAGATGGCGCCGGGAGGCTCGACGCTGAACTTCTTTGAGTAGTTGCCCTGGTTGATGGCAATGCTGACGCGGTCGCGAGAATCGATGAACAGAAGCGAATCGCCGACGGGGACATCCATAAAAACCTTCACGTAAGGCAGGGTCGCCGGTTTCTTGTTGATCTCGATCCTGAATTTGTCGCCGAGGTTGTAGCCGAGCTTCTTGAATTCATCGCCGGGAATATCCGTGACCAGGGAGCCGAAGGGATCGTCGAGGGCGATGATGTCGCCGGCGATGCCTCTATCGGTGGTGGTGGAAGTTTTCGGAGAAAGGCGGACGAGTTGAGGGACGACGGGGCCGACCAGATTGAAATCCCAACCGGCGGCGAGGTGCGCGCCTGCGGGAGAAAAGATGTCGCGGGCATGGAATGTAGAAGAAATCGCGGACTGAATCATCCAATTTGGATTGGTGATCTCGCGGGCGGAATCCAGGCCGTCGCGATCGATCACGGGGGTGATCAGGCCATTGTCGGGAAGAACAAAATACCGGCCCTTCTTTGATTTGACGATGATCGCTTTGCGCGAGGTACCGACCCCGGGGTCGATTACCGCCACAAAAACCGTTCCCGCGGGATAGTAAGGGGATGCTGCTTCCAGGAAGCGCGCGCCTTCTTCGATTTGGTAGGGCGTCACCTGATGGGTGATGTCCATGATATGGACATCGGGGGCGATGCCGAGCATGACGGCTTTGCAGATGGCCACGGCATCGTTGGCGGTGCCGAAGTCGGTCATGAAGACTATCGTGGGACGCGTACCGGATTTGCCGGAGGAGGCCGAATCACTCCGTGCGGGAGACTTCGAGCAGGCCGCGGCAATCAGAGCGAGTGCAAGCAGCGGAAGAACAAATAAACGAATGCGAGAAATCATCAACACTCCGTGACGGTTTTGTAGTTTTCTTGCGAGCCAGTGTAAGTCGCGGGGTTGACATTCGGCAAGGCGCGTTCTAAAAGGGAGGCACACTAGGTTTCCATCCTTAAGAGTTTCAAGAAAAAAAGGAGGCATCAACCATGATTTACTGGATTGTGGTTGGACTTATCGCCGGCTGGCTCGCCGGGCAAGTGATGAAGGGCGGAGGATATGGCGTGCTGGTCGATATCATCCTCGGCATTCTTGGCGGCATCGTCGGGGGCTGGTTGTTCGGAATGCTCGGACTTTGGCCAGGCGGAGGCATTATTGGCTCGATCATTGTCGCGTTTGTCGGCGCCGTAATTCTGGTATGGATTACGAGGCTGGTGAAAAAGGCCTAACGAAGTTTTTCGGAGGGGAAAAACGCGTTGCTACGGCAGGAGGGTCGGCCGTGGCCGCGCGTTTTTGTTTGTAGATAGACTAGTGGGATATCCCGGCGTCTTGGTGCGCAAG
>JBGQDD010000210.1:0-6237 GCA_041495665.1 Candidatus Acidiferrum sp. | reverse complement strand
AGCGTGTCCGGGCGGGACACTTGCGGGTCGAGCACCGTCATGCCTGCCGCGATGCTTTTCACCGCGCTGACCAGGTCGAGGTCGATGGCATTTTTCAACACATAGCCGCGCGCGCCCGCTTCCAGCGCCTGGCTCACCAGCGTTTCCTCGGAATGCATGCTCAGCATCAGGATTCCCGCTTCCGGAAATTTCTCCAGAATTTTCCGTGTTGCTTCGATGCCGCTCATCTCCGGCATCGCGCAGTCCATCACGGTCACCCTGGGCCGCAGTTCGCAGGCCAGACGGACAGCTTCCTTACCATCGCTGGCTTCTCCAACAACGGAAATATCCGGGTCATCTTCCAGCATGCGGCGAAATCCGCGGCGTACCAGCGCGTGATCGTCTGCGAGCAGTACCGTAATTTTAGGCGCCATTGGCATCCACTTTTACCCTCGGAATCTGGAGACGGACCTTGGTCCCGCCTTGCGGCCGCGGAGAGATTGCCAGCGTGCCGCCGATCAATTCGGCGCGTTCCCGCATGGCCACCAATCCGATCCCACGTTGCATCTTTTCTGCTACGAAACCCGTGCCGTGATCTTCCACTTCGAGCTCCAGCGAATCCGTCGAGAATCTTAGCCGGATCCAGGCGTCACTGGCCCCGGAATGCCGGCTCACGTTATTCAGCGCTTCTTGCAGCACCCGGTAGATATGCACGCCTGCGCTCATCTCCACGGGAAACGGCTGCCCCGTCTTTTCGTAATGCAGCGCAAGGCCAGTTTGCCGCCCTACGGTGGGAATATACCAGTCCAGAGTGCTTTCCAATCCCGCTTCTTCGAGTAGCACCGGATGAAGTGCTTGGGAGAGCGTCCTGATATTGTTTAGAGTCGACTGCGCGATCTCCTGCACCTCCTTCAAATCTACGCGCAGCGGCGATCCTTCCGGAGCGTGCTTGCTGGCGCGTCCCAGCATCGATCCGATCGCCGTCAGGACCTGCCCGAACTCATCATGGAGTTCGCGGGAAATGTGCCGCAGGGTCGATTCCTGTGTGGAGATCAGTTTCTGCGCCAGATCGCTGCGCTGCTCGGAGAGCTCTGCCAGGCGCGCAAAAATCTGGCGGTTACTGCGAATCAGATACAAGCTCGTCAGAACAATCGCAATGAGCGTTGCCGCCAGGAAAATATAGAGCTGCCGCTGCACACCGTCGTAAATCTGAGCGATGCGTGCGGCGGCCTGCTCCTCACCTTCGTTGTTCCCCACCAGAAGCCGTGAAACCGCTGTGCTGAGGGCTTGCTGCCGCGCCTGCAGCGACAAGCGAATTTGTTCTCGCGCCTCCGCATCCTTGCCGTCCTGCGCCAGTCCGAACATCCGGTTCACGGCGTCCCAGAATTGCGCTACCGATTGGGAAAGATAAAGCCGCTGCTCCGGCGTGCGGTTGGCTCCCGCCAGGTTCTCTTCCAGTTTCAAGCCGGCATCCAGGTCCTGGTGAATGCGTTCGAACTGTGCCGTCCAGGCCGTCAGCGGATAAGGTTCCGTGGTGTCTAGCATGTCGCGCATGGCCAGCGCGATGGAATTGAGATCGTTCTGGACGCGCAACAATTGCAGCGAGTCTTTGCGGTTGCGATCCACCATCTCGCTCTGAAGTTTTCGCAGGCCGGTAAGCTGAACGGTGATGTAGGAAGCGTAAGCCAGCACGGCGGCCAGCGTGATCACCAGCCCCAGCAGCAGTCCGTTCGTGGGAGAGCGTTGCGAGGATGTGGCATTCTGCACGGGCTAAGAATACCTCAGGCCGCCTTCTGCCGGCGCAACAGCAGCACCAGGCAAATCATGGTAATGGTACAGACGAGCGGCACGAGCAATCCCACGCGCAGGCTGCCCGAGTGCTTCGAAACAAATCCGACCAGCCACGGTCCTGCCGCTCCACCAAGTGAGGCTAGCGCAAACAGGATGCCTCCGATGCGCCTCGCGCGTGCGCCATACCATCTTGACAACCAGGCGATAAGAATTGGGTAGATACTCGCGCATCCTAGACCGGCCAGAAAGACTCCTACGATGGCGATCTGCAAAGTCGTCGACATGATCAGGAGCGTTGATCCTACTGCCGTCAGGCTAAGCGCCCCCAGCACCAACCGTCTTTCGTGCAACCGCAACAACGCGAGTGGCGCGAAGGCGCGGCCCGACATGAGCCCAGTATAGAAAAACATTGGCGCCAGCGTCGTCATACTGGTGGATCCTCTTGCCAGCCGCTTCGCGTGTTCCGCTGCCCAGCCTCCGATGCTGGTTTCTGTTGCAACATAGATAAAGAACAGCGCGGCAAGGGCCAAAGTAACGGCAAGCCCCGTGCTTACCACGCCTGTTTCCGTTGCATTTCCGGCCTCACCGTGTTTCTCCACTCCAAACGATACGAACAAAAAGCCCAGCACCATCACGGAACCAAAGATGGCGAGTCCTGTCAGCAATGCCGACAGTTGCCTGTGTTTTAGCGCGAGCAAGACGAGCGGCGAACAAGCCACGGCTCCAACTCCCCACGTGAAATTCAGCAAGTTCAGTAGAGAAGCGCTTTTCGCCCCGCCCGCCTCCGCCCCCAGTAGATTTGTTCCCGGAACCACTAGTCCGTAGCCGCAGCCAAACGACGCCACAGCCGCTAGCGCAGTCGCGTAACTCCCTGCGTTCAGTGCCGCAAGCCCCGCGCCCATTAGCACGTAGCCCAATACCAGTGCCGGGCGGTAACCCTTCCAGGCCGAAAGCGCGCTCGACAGTCCCACGCCTCCGAGCGACGCTGTGAATTGAACGGTGAAGAAAAAACCAGCCTGCCCGTCATCCAGTGACCACTTCTGGATAAAAAGGGGAAGCATTGGTCCGATGATTACCGTTGCCACCCCCGTCAGCACGAACCCGGCAAACAGCAGAATCAAAAGGTTTCGATGCCCTTGTTTCTTTGTGTTCACGGAATCTTGTTCGCTCATGGGTGATGCGTCATTCTGAAGGACGCCGCCCTTTCAAGCAACTTCGCGCTTCCGAAAAATCCTTCTTCCTGGAATTCGAAAGTCCGATACTCTTTAGCGTTCACCTTTCCGGGAAGATGGATGCAGATGATTGAAGTCGGCCTCGTAGGTTTCGGTCTCGCCGGCCGCGCGTTTCACGCGCCGGTGATTCGCGCTGTGCCTGGTTTGCATCTCGCCGCCATCGTGCAGCGCAGCGGCAACGAAGCTGCGGAGAAATATCCTGACGTTCGAATCGTACGCAATTTAGACGAATTGCTCGCGATTGAGGAAATCCAACTGATCGTCATTGCCACGCCAAACGAGACGCACTATCCCTTCGCGCGGCAATGTTTTGAGGCAGGCCGCGATGTGGTAGTCGATAAACCGTTCACAACAAGTCTCGAAGAGGCAGTTTCGCTCGTCCAGTTTGCGAAGAACTCCAATCGCTTGCTCACCGTCTATCAGAACCGCCGCTACGACGGCGATTTTCAGGCCATCCGGCAGCTTATAGAGGCCGGCACGCTCGGGCGCGTCGTCCGGTTCGAGACGAGTTACGATCGCTACCGCCCACATCTAAAGCCGGACGCCTGGCGTGAGACCGCGCGCCCCGGCAGCGGAATCCTATTCGACATCGCGCCGCATCTGATCGATCACGCCTTGGTTCTTTTCGGTCTGCCGGAAGCCGTGACCGCCGACGTTCGAATAGAGCGTGAAAACGCCTCCGCCGACGATGCTTTTGATATTACGCTCCACTATTCGAACGGTATGCGCGCGGTTCTTCGATCCAGTATCCTCGCCGCCGCCCCGCGCCCCCGTTTTGTTCTATTCGGCACGCAAGCCAGCTTCGTGAAACAATCCTTCGATCCGCAGGAAATGAATCTCCGCCGAGGTGATATGCCGGCGGACCAGCCCTGGGGATACGAACCGGAAGAGGACTGGGGCGTCTTGACGGTTCCAAAGGGCGATACTTTCGAACAGCGGCGGATTCCTTCCGCGACTTGCGATTACCGCGACTACTACGCGAATGTGCGCGACGCGATTCTCGGCCGCGCGGAGCTGGCCGTCACGCCGGAATGGTCGCTCGATGTGATGCGTCTTCTCGAACTGGCGCGCGAGAGCAGCCAGAAACGCCGGACGATTCCGTGGTAAAGAAGCAATCTATGGATTAAATGCACTTTTCAGCAAGCATCGCAGAAGTTCCGCGTATAATCTGTTTTCTCCGGAAAGGAGCGGCCCGCTGCCCATGACCATTGAACTGGCACCCTCGATTCTTTCCGCGAATTTCGCGCGGCTGGGTGAAGAGGCGAAAGCGGCGCTGGACGGCGGCGGCACCGTGCTCCATGTCGATGTGATGGACGGTCATTTCGTGCCGAATATCACGATTGGGCCGTTGGTCGTGGCATCGCTGAGGAAAGCTCTTCCCAACGCCATCCTCGATTGCCACCTGATGATTGAACACCCTGACGATTTCATTCCTGCTTTTGCGGAAGCCGGCGCGAACTGGATCTCCGTGCACCAGGAAGCCTGTGTGCATCTTCATCGCACGCTGCAACTGATTGAAGCACACGGATGCAAATCTGGCGTCGTCTTGAATCCCGCAACGCCGGTGCACATGCTGGATGAAGTATTGGATATGGTTCATCACGTGCTGATCATGTCCGTGAATCCGGGATTCGGTGCGCAAAAATTCATTCCCGGCGCTCTCCAGAAAATCAAGACTCTCGTCGAAGTCCGCGAATCGCTCGGCCTGTCTTTCCGAATTGAAATCGATGGCGGCGTGGCGCTCGATACGGTGGGCGAGATTGTGCGGGCGGGCGCTGAGTTGCTTGTTGCCGGAAACGCCGTCTTCAGCAAAGGCGACATTCGGGAGAACGCGAAAAAATTACTCGAAGCTGCTCGCGCGGCAACGCTTTCCCGCGCTTGAGTTATTTAGCGCCGGCGAGTATTCACCTGTTCATGGAAGTTCTGTTTCGTTCTTCTTTTTTCCATTCTTTTCCTTCATTCTTTTTTTCTACTGCTCCTGATAATTCCAGGTCAGCCCGCCGTCGACAGGGCCGGGACAAGTTCCTCGTGCCCTTCCAAAATAGAGAGCAGAAGAGGCCGGCCTAAAGGCCGCCGCTACGAAGAAGAAATCGTGGCGAGGCGATCTCGCAGCTATAGGGGCGGAGCATGCTGCGCCCCTACAAAGGATAAGCCCGCAGGCTAGGCGATGGTGACTTCGGGGCTGAGGTAGACGTCCTGGATGGCGTTGAGGAGCTGGACGCCTTCTTTCATGGGGCGCTGAAAGGCTTTGCGGCCGGAGATGAGGCCGGTGCCGCCGGCGCGCTTGTTGATGACGGCCGTGGCGACGGCGTCTTCGAAATCGTTGGCGCCGGAAGCGCCGCCGCTGTTGATCAAGCCGGCGCGGCCCATGTAGCAGTTGGCGACCTGGTAGCGCGTCAGATCGATGGGATGATCGCTGCAAAGATCGGTATAGATGCGCTTGTCGAACTTGCCGTAGCTGGAATCGCCCATGTTGAGCGCGGCATAGCCGCCATTATTTTCCGGGAGCTTCTGCTTGATGATGTCGGCCTGGATGGTCACGCCGAGATGGTTGGCCTGGCCGGTGAGGTCGGCGGAGACATGATAGTCCTTGTCCTTCTTGAAGGCGCTGCTGCGGAGATAGCACCACAGGACCGTGGCCATGCCGAGTTGGTGCGCGTGCGCGAAAGCCTGGCTGACTTCCACGATCTGGCGGCCGCTCTGGTCGGAGCCGAAATAAATGGTGGCGCCAACGGCGGCAGCGCCGAGGTCGTAGGCTTGCTGCACGGTGCCGAAGAAGATTTGATCGGCCTTGTTTGGGAAGGTCAGCAGCTCATTGTGATTGATCTTCACGATGAACGGAATTCTGTGGGCGTACTTGCGCGCGACGGAGCCGAGCACGCCGAAGGTGGAAGCAACGGCGTTGCAGCCGCCTTCGATGGCCAGCTTGACGATGTTCCCGCCATCAAAGTAATCGGGATTTTTGGCGAAGCTTGCGCCGCCGGAGTGCTCGATGCCCTGGTCGACGGGCAGGATGGAGAGATAACCCGTGCCGCTGAGGCGGCCGTGGCCGAACATGCGCTGAAGGTTGGCGAGCACGCGAAGGTTGCGGTCGGTCGCGGAGTAGACGCGGTCGACAAAGTCTGGACCGGGAAGATGCAAGCGCTCCTTGGCGATTTTCGGGGACTTAAATCCCAGCAGAGATTCGGTTTTTGCGCCGAGATAGGTTTCAATTTTTCCCTGGGTCGTGATGGTT
>JBGQDD010000209.1:0-6253 GCA_041495665.1 Candidatus Acidiferrum sp. | reverse complement strand
CGCTGGAATCCGCGCATCTCTTTCCGCTTGGAAGGCGACTACGTGCGCACCGGCTTTTTCAATCAATCGCAGAACGACTTCCAAGTTGCGGGCGGCATCGTTTTCCACTTCTAGCACCGTGCGTCGTCGAGATGCCGTTGTCTGCCGGTGTTTGGATTAAGTTTGAAACCGCGGCAGTTGCCACTCGTTCAGGACACCGGCCGCCATGCGATCTTTTTGTGAGATGGAGGAAAAGGCAGTCGCGTTACGTCAGCCCTGAAATCCTCAATCCTGCGCAGAAACACCGGTGAGAATCAGCGTAAAACCGTACCGTAGAAGACGTTTGCTCCCCCGCGCAAGTCTCTTCCGTAGGATAGAACGATGGTCAGACTTCCCAGCACTCGAACCTTGCATTGTGCGCCGGTATCCCAGAGCCAGCGCTGGGAGCCGAAAAGGCCCGAGGAATCGGCCACCGCACCGTTATCGAGAAATGGGCCGAGCTTCACGGTGAAGAAACCGTTTTGATAGATATTCTTGTCCATCTCCCAATTTGCAAGAAAAAATCGCCGCCCGAGCGGAGCGGCTCCCTTGCGGCCGTCAAACGTTCCGGCGTGACCGCGAAGCCAGAGGTCGTTGTCGCGCTCGATGCCCAATTCGAAAAGTTCATCGAGAGTCGCTTTGCCCGCGGTCGCGCCTGCGCGAATCTGCGCTTGCATCTCATAGTCGTCGCCTTTTGCGCGCGGAAACCAATGCGCGCGAAGCGATCCGCGGAGCGTGGCGAACGGCCCGAGAGCATCCGCAAACTCCCGGCCGGCCTTTGCCTCGGCCGAGGAATCCAGCGTGAGACGCCGCTCCGGTACGCGCACCAGAGTTCGCTTGACGCCCAGCCATCCTGCAACCGACGTAGCGCTGGTGAAGAACGCGCGCTCGGCGGGCGAAGTGTGACCGCTGAGATTTCGAAAATTCCGATTGGCAATCTCCGCGCCGGCGCTCCAGCTCCACTGGCCGTTCACAATGGAATGCGCTTCCACTCCAGCTGCAGCGCGGCGCACGTTCAAGTCCGTCAGCGGTGTGCCCGTTCCAAGAAAAGTTTGCGCCAAATTCCAATTCTCGCTGCGCGCATCGGCGTAAAGGCGCAAGCGCAGGCTGGGGTCGCCGTAGAGCGGCAGAGAAAGCGCGAGAGAGAGGCGGCGTTTTTCAGAATCCCACCGTGTGAGCGCGGTCAAATTCACGGCATCGCGGCCGAGATTGTAAAGCTCCGGATAGATCGTAGCGTAAGGCAAGCCGCGCAAGAGCGAAACGATGCCTTCTACCTTGGAATCGCCCCAGCCGTTTCTCTCCGCCAGATGGAGTGTCAGGTCGTAATTCCCGGACTCCGCCGGATTGAGTTCGATCCGCCGATTCGAAAAAACGCCCAGATTGTCCAGCCGTGATTGAGTCGCGAGCAGCGCATTGCTCGTCAGGACTTGCGGAGCGTTAAACGCCAGCGCGCGGTTCCGGAGGGGTTCCTTCAGTTGCAGCGACGGCGCGAAGACGACGCTCCGCAGCCGCGGCTTGTCTTCGGGATTCCAATACTTCAGCGTTGCTTCGAGGTTGCCTTCCAGGAAATAAATCGTGGCGAGAAACTCGCGCGAATACGCGTCTTGCGGGTTCAGGCCCAGCACCTCCCGCAAGCGCTCCTTTGCGATTCGAAAATCTTTCTGTTTGTACGCAATGCCTGCCAGCTCAACCAAAAACCGCGGATCATTGGGAGCCTTCCGCAATCCGGCCTCGAACGCCAGTTTCGCTTCGCTCCATTTTTCCAAGCGCGCGAGCGCCAGCCCCGCCAGGAAATCCAGTTCTGGCGATTGATCGGCCGTGCCTCCGGCAAGCGCGGCGGCCTCATGCCAAGGCCCTGCAGCAAAGGCACTTTGTGCCGCAGTCAGACGGGCTTGTTCAGAGGAATGACTCTGGGCGAACGCCGGTGAACCCAGCATCAATACCGCGAGTAAAAATCGGATCACACGGCCTTTTCGGGGAGAGCCAGCAGCATCCAATTGCTGTTCGATCGCCATTGCTTTTCGAATTCCGCGCGTTCGATTCGGAGAAGTTTGCCACGCGCGGGGTCGTTGATGAAAACGGCCCCATTTCGCCAATCGATTCCCGTGACCACAACGTAGTGCAGAGGAGCTTTGGCGTTGCGCGGTTGGAGACTCACGATCAGCGGCCGGCCCTGCTTCAACTGCTCCTGCAGATCGTTCCAGTTTCCGTCGAGGGGAAACACGCGAAAGCCCGAATCTTTGAGATAGGCTTCCATATCGGAGGCATAAATCCCGCGGGCTTTGCGCGAATAAAGCTGTTTTTGAATCGCGGTAGCGTCGGCACGCCGCGAACCGACCTGCGCGCCATGGGCACTCCAGTATTGTAGGAGCATGGAGATCGCGGCTGACCCGCAGCCATCCTCGCTCTGTTTCACGTAGGGCACATCGAGCCACACTCCGGCTGTTTCCTGGGGCGAGGGATGAATCGAACACCCCAGGAAGAGAAGCAGGAGCAAACCAACAGCTATCCGGTTCATCCGCGTAACGTACAACTCCGAATTGGGTGAATCAGCGGAGCACGACGGCCAGGACGATGATACCGATGGCGATCACGATGATCCACAGCAAATCCCGATCGGAGATGCGTCCCGCTGCAAAATCGCTCTGCGCCTGGCGGGAGCGCTCGGCCAGCTTGGCAAGGTCTTCGTCGTTCAATTGTCCAACGGCTTTATCCACCTGCTGATAGCTAAGGTTCGAGGACTTCAGCGCTTTTTGGGCGGTATCGGAAGAAAGCAGTGTTCGAACGGCTCCTTCGTTTGCCTGGCGCGTCTGGGCCGGCCGCGCGGCGTCCTTGTTCAAATCGCTCAGAGAGACGACGTGTTGCTTGTCTTGGGCCCCCGCCGGGACTCCCGCCAAACCAAACAGCAGGGCAATCGCCAGCACCGACACACACATCTTCACGCGAAAACGCATTCTTCCTCCTATTTTGGCTGGGTACAACCAGTTTACGGGCTCCCTCGCGTGGTTACAAGAAGCTTCTTGAAAATCTTCCGCCAAGACAATCGCGGGGAGCGTGCGGTTCACTTTGCTGGCAACGGCTTCTGATATTTGGTGGCGTCGATCGATTTCCATTCGCCTTTGATGATGGCTGCCCTAATCTGCGCCGCGGTCTTTCCTTTACCCAACTGCTCGAACGTGTAGAAGTCTTCGTAAATACAGGTGCCGCATCCAGCACCGTGCTCGCTGGCAAAGCAATCCAGGAGGCTCTTGTGTCCCTGGCTGCGGTCGCAATGGCAATAGCAGGGTTGTTGGTAGAGCGTCTTCTTGATTTTCGCGGCGACGGCATATGCGTTCTGCACGACGGGGTCGGTGAAAAGGCCGGGATCCATCATAGCGGGCAGCGCGCCCTGCGGGGGTAGCACATGATAGGCGGGCACGGGCTCATCGGCTGGGGAATGCGTCGAATCTGCATTTTGCGGCGAACTCGAAGCGGCCTGCTGCGGAACCAGCACCAGACCCAGCGCAAAGCCGAAGAGCGCCGCGGCGCTCAAGAATTTCCACGTTCCAGTTCCACGCATACTCGCCCCCGTTCATCGCTCAACCGCAGCACTGTTGCTGCTTCTCTACTCTAAGGCTGCCGAATGCAAATTTCCACTGCGTTGCTGGCGAGATGCATTTGACAGATACGATCACGGCAGACGAACGACGGCAATTCGAACGGGCGCGAGTTTGGTCACGTCCATGACCTTGCCGCCGTTCAGATTGTCGATCTGGCTGTTGGCGATGAAATAGAAATCATTTCCGTGGATGGCCCCGGTTGTCGGCAGGACCGTGAACTGCGTGTGATTTTCGAGCACGCTTGTTTGCGTCACGCGGTTTCCGTCTTTCGAAAGCTTGAATGCGGCTACCCGCGGCGAGCCGATGCAGTTCTGCACGGCGATCAGGCTGCCTTTGTGCCAGTACAGGCCGTCGGCGCCGGCCAGCGTGTTGCGTAGGCCGGGATCGACGTCGCGACTCTCGCCGCTGCGCAAGTCGATCTTTACGATTCCCACGGCATCCGCCACATACAGCGTTTGATCGTCGTCCGCCAGCGCGATGCCGTTGGGATAAAAAAGCGCCCTGTACGCCGTCAAAGGAGCGAACGCCTGCGACCGGAGATCGAAGCGGAAAACCTGATCGTTCAGACTGTCCGTCGTGATTACTTCTCCATTTTTTCGCAGCACAAGATCGTTGAACCCGTGCTTGGCACTGTCTTTCGGCGAATAGCGCCCCAGCAACTTGCCCGCGGAATCGAAATGGAGAAGTTCCGTTCGGCCCGCGTCCTCAAAGCTATCCGCCCACACGCTGCCGTCCGCCGGGTCCATCCGTATCCCCAAGACCGGCAACAGTCCGTAACGATCCGTGGGAACAAAATCCGTGACTCTTCCCTCGGAATCGATTTTCACGATCTTTTTCCGGTTCAAGCTGCTCAGATAGTAAAAATTCTGCTTCTCGTCGTACGCCAGCCCTTCGGGGATGAGGTCTTTTTCTTCCGTCAAGAAGGCAAATCGAGCCGCAGCGACCGGCGGAAGATCGCGGCGGACTTTTTCCGCCAAGTCGTCAAATTCCTTGGAGCCCTTAAGTCCGAGGAACGCCGGATCGCCGGATGGATCAAAGCCCTCCCGCAGCGCGAGGCATTCCTTTAGGAGAGAAAGCGCTTCGCGGGTCTCGCCCAGGTGTTGTTTTGCCGTGGAAAGAAAATAGAGGACCGCGCCGCGGTCCGGAACGATCGGTTTCAACTTCTCGACAATCGCGATTTGTTCGCGGACTTCGGCGTCGTCGGCAGGCTCCGCGAGCACGCCCTTCACTTGTTCTTTTTCTTTCTCTTGCGGAAGAACGGCGAGAGGAAGGCACAGAAGGTCGGCCAATAAGAGGAGAGTGGCGAAAATAGAAGGCCTGGGGTAAGTCATCTTCACCCACGAGACGACAGGAATGTCATGGTTGGAACCCTTTGGGCGCGGAGGTCCACGATTTACATTCAAGTTGCGGTTGCTAAATGAAGGCAGCCTCAACTTTTGTAGTATACGCCGGAGGCGGAGCGGAAACTTTCGATTCGAGATGCTTGGCTCGAAGATGGCGCTGCACGCGGCGGCCCCAGCCCCTCACAAACGAAAAGTTAAGCGCGCCGCCGACGGCCGAGCTGGCGAGTGGAATCAATCGCCCAGCCCACTTTTCCGCCGTCTCGGCGCCAATCCTCGCGGCGAAACGTTCCGCAATGCGCGGAGCAAGTTTTCCGAAAATCTGTTTTTCAGCCAAATCCTTGCCGTAATCGATGCCCGCGGCAGCCGCGGCAGCCTTCCACATTTCCATCCTCTGGTCGCGGCCGTGAGCTTCAAATCCGTAGAGCAGAGCGAGGCGTTGGATGAGCCGCAGCGTGATCACCGTGAGTAGGCTGGCATCCGGCAAAAATGTGATCATGCCGCCGAGGCCGAATCCCGCGCCTTCCGCAAGCGCCAGCCGCTCGGCATCGCGGATCAGCGTCTTAGCAATGGCGTCCAGGCGCTCCGTGGGAACGTCTTTCATCCGCGCGAAGTGAGGAACCCACAAGCCGTGCTTGTTGGCGAGGTGGCGCCGGAAGTCTTCTGGGTCAATTTCGATCGAACGCAATCCGCGGAGAACACCAAACCGCAGAAAGCGGCTGAAGGTTCGTCCCGCCAGCGACCCCTTGACCGAGTTGTGTAACCCTGCCATGCCTGTAATCATCCTAAGACGGTTAGAACCTTCTGGCAACCGCTGCGTTGCACGGCCTGTGCCTGCGGCACCGGACCGGTGAATCTCGGGGAAAGGGGGGGAGTTGCCAGAAACGCGGCAAGGAAACGGCAGTCCTACTTGACGCGGAGGCGCTTTTCGGTAAACTGCATTCTTCGCTATGGCCACGATGCCACAATTCGTTCCGTCCGAAGTCGTGCATGATCTTGACTTCCCGCAGCGCGAAGCCGCCTTTTTCTACGGCCTGTTCTTGCGCGGTTATTCCGCGGACCAGTTGCGGCGAGACATCGAAGTGCCCCCCGTGGTCCTGGCCAAATGGCACCGCGAGGCGGAACGCGACCCGCAGCTACGTGATATTTTTTCGCGCATGGTGGATTATCGCCGTCACGTGCTGGCCATCTTCGATACGCTAGTGGGTTCGGACGAACACCCGCAGCGCGTTCAGTAGCCTCCCTAATTTTCGTGCTGCCTCCGGGCAGAATTCCCGATCCGGTTCTTCGACGAGT
>JBGQDD010000208.1:0-6270 GCA_041495665.1 Candidatus Acidiferrum sp. | reverse complement strand
CTTTATCCAGCACTACCGTCCGTTGCAGAATGTAGTGAAGCGTCCCACCGCGTCCGTCCCCGGCCGCGTCGGACCCGAATCGCACGGCTACGCCATCACCGGCCACCACGAGCTGCTCTTGCCGCTCGTCGCCGCCGCGCTGGCCGCCGGCTGGCCGAAAAAAGTGCGATCAAGGAAACGATGAGCCTCCTCGACGACAACCAGCCGAACGACACGGAAGAAAATCTTCCCGCACTGCCTTCGTCTGACCAGCCGGAGCAATCGGCATCTGCGAAACCACTCGCTCAGCCGCTCGGGGGCGATCCACTTTCCTACGTGGCCGTCACTCCCGCGGCCTCCATCCCATCGCGTAATTTGCCCGAAGATTTGCGCATCTCCTGGTCCTGGCCACATCTTGTTGTCTTCCTCATATTCGGGTTCGGCAGCCTGCTCCTCGTTCAAATCGGCGCCGTCTTCTTGCTCTCCGCCAACAGACATCTCTCGCAGAAGCAACTGCAGCAGATGATCGAATCCAAGCCGCAATTCCTGGTCGGCACCAACGTTCTCTGGTATGCCTTGCTCTTCCTTTTTCTCTACATGACTCTCGCGGTCTTGCGCGGCTTGCCTTTTTGGCGCTCTCTCGGCTGGAAAAAACTCCGCGCCGATCCCGCCATAGGCAAAGGCAGCCCGTGGATGTATTTCTTCTCCGGCTGCGGCCTCGCCATTTTCGTGGCGATCGCCAGCTCGCGCGTCAAAAACGTGGATCACATTCCCATTCAAGAGCTCTTCAAGAGCCGCAGCGGCGCCATGTTGCTCATGGCCATGGCTGTCTTCGTCGCTCCGCTGGTCGAAGAAACTGTTTTCCGCGGCTATCTTTATCCTCTGTTCGCCAGTAAATTGTCCGGCCTTGCCCAAGACGCCGGCGTCAATCCCCTTCGCGCCATCCGGTTCGGCACCTTCACCGGAATCTTCATCACCGGAATCTTGTTCGGCCTCATGCACGGCGCACAGCTAGGCTGGACCTGGGGCCTCGTCAGCCTGCTTACTCTCGTCGGGGTTCTTTTTACCTTTGCCCGCGCCTGGACCGGCACTGTGCTCGCGAGTTTCCTTCTTCACCTCGGCTACAATTCCATGATCGCCCTCACTTCGATCATCGCCACCAAGGGCTTCACTCAAATGCCACCCGGCCACTGAACCGGCAAATGGACCGATTCGTCTTCCTCCCCCGGCTTCGCTACAATTGGAGTTGGTGAGGACATCGAACGCATGTACGTAGCGCAACCCATCGAATGGACCGGCCAGGGCGTGGTCATGCTCGACCAGCGCCGCCTTCCCGCTGAGGAAGTCTCCTACACCTACACGGACTATCGCGATGTCGCCAAAGCCATCCGGGAAATGGTGATTCGCGGCGCGCCGGCCATCGGCGTCGCCGCCGCCATGGGCGCGGCCCTTGGCGTTGTGCATTCTCCGGCGAAATCCGTCGAGACACTCCGTGATGAATTCGCGGAAATCTGCAACACACTCGCAAAAACTCGCCCGACTGCGGTGGATCTGTTCTGGGCGCTGGAGCGCATGAAGCGCCGCTTCGCCGAATTGACCGCCGAGAATTCGGACTTGGGCAGGATTAAACAGAAATTAGTTGAGGAAGCACAGCAAATCCATCTCGAAAAGAAATCCACCGATGAAGCCATCGGCCGCTTCGGCGCGGAATTCATGCCCCGCGAAGGCCAGGTCATGACGCAATGCAACGCCGGGGCGCTGGCCACCGGCGGCATCGGCACCGCGCTCGGCGTGATTCGCGTCGCGTTCGAACAGGGGAAAAAGCTACACGTCCTCGTGCCCGAAACGCGCCCCTATCTGCAAGGCGCGCGCCTTACCGCATGGGAGCTGCACAAAGGCGGCATCCCCCTCACGCTGATCACCGATAACATGGTGGGCCACTTCTTGAAAACCGCAAAAGTTGGCGCCGTCGTCACCGGCGCCGATCGCATCGCCGCCAACGGGGACGCCGCCAACAAAATCGGCACCTACCAGATCGCCGTCCTTGCAAAAGAGAACAACGTTCCTTTCTATATCGCCGCCCCGGTTTCCACTTTTGATTTGTCAATTCCGGATGGCGACAAAATTCCCATTGAAGAACGCTCTGCCGCCGAAGTCACTCATTTTCAAGGCATCCGCATCGCCCCCGACGTCCACGCTGCGCATCCCGCCTTCGATGTCACCCCGGCCCGCTACATCGCCGCCATCTTCACCGAACGCGGCGTCGCCCGCGCCCCCTACATCGATTCTCTGCGCGCCCTCGCCTCCATTTCTCAGAGCGCTTCCATAGCCCGCTAATCGCCTTAAGATCTCGCGACCACCCTCAGCCACTGTCGTCGTTAAAATCAATCCGCGTATAATGGTTCTCGATGCTTTCTCGGTCCCGTGCGCTCGCTCGTGTTTTCTTCCTCGTCATCGTATTCGTCCAAGCTCCCTCTCTCCACTCTTCTCCGGCGCCTTCCTGGAGCGGTGTCTTGCGCGATTCGACGGGAAATCCCGTCGAAATGGCCACCATCAAGCTCTTCGCGTCAGAAAACAACCAGGAGTATTCCGCCACAACTTCCACAACCGGCCAGTTTGCATTCACCGCAGTCGCACCGGGCAGCTACCGGCTCACGGTAAGCGCCGCGGGCAAGATTTGGACTGCCGCGGATCCCGTGGTCATCAAAGACGGCGCTACGCTCACGTCCGGTCTTCAACTCTCGCCACAAGGGCAGGAACCTCGGCAGGAGCTTCGCATCATGGTCGTTCAGGATGCAGCTTCTCCCCAGGCCAGCGGCGGCGAACATCTCTCAACCGGAGAAGTGTCCAGCCTGCCGTTGAATGAACGCGACTTCAGCAAGCTGCTCCTCCTCGCCGCCGGCACCATGACGGACAGCAACGGCGCCGCGAATTTCACGCAGCAATTTGCGGTGAACGGCCAGCGCGGCTCCGCCGCTGTCTTCGCCATCGATGGAGCGGACACCACCGACCCCGAACTCGGCGGCGCTACGTTTTCCAACTTCAACGTCGACGCCATCCAGGAAGTGCAATCCAACTCCGGCGTGATGCCCGCTGACACCGGCCACGGCGCCGCAGGATTCACGAACGTGGTCACCAAGTCCGGCAGCAATCAGGTACATGGCAGCCTTTTCGAATTCGTTCGCAACGCCTCCTTCGACGCGCGAAATTTCTTTGACCGCAAAAGCAGTGTGGACACCCGGCGTCTCCCGCCGTTTGCCCGCAATGAATTCGGGGTAACCAATGGCGGCCGGGTCTTTGTTCCGCGAATCTACGATGGGCGCGGCAAGACATTTTATTTCGCGGAGTATCAGGGCTTCCGGCAAGTTCTCGGGACCACTCAGGTAATCCCCGTGCCGACTCTCGAGGAAAGGCAGGGAATCGACACCGCCACTTTTCCCGGCGATCCGCTGATTGTTCCGGTCAACAGCAGCATCGCCCCCTTGCTCGCCCGCTATCCCTTGCCGAACGATCCTCAGGGCGCTTACGGCGCGCGCACCTATGCAACCTCTTCCAAAGTTGTCACCCGGACGGATCAGGCTTCGCTCCGGGTCGACCATCGCCTATCCGAGAAGTCCACGTTGTTCTTGCGCGTCAGCCGCAACCAGGTCACCGGGCCAACCACGAATCCCGATCAGACTGTGCTCGATCCCGATTTTGGCGTGAAATTTCTCGATCACCAGCGCAATGCCGCAATAAGATATTCGCGCACTCCCGCTCCACATTTCAGCTATCAAACGACTCTCGGCTTCATCCGCAGCACGCCTCTTTTCATCACCAGCAACCACACCCAGCCGGCAATGGCCTTCGGCGATGGTCTCTTTCAAGGCTTCAACTCCGCCGACGGATCCATCTTCGGTTCCTATGGGAACGTCTACCAGTTCAAACACGACATGGTTTACACGCGCGGCTCCCATTCCTTCAAATGGGGCGCGGAACTCCGCTTCAACCGCGATTCCACGATTTTTGGATTGAATCCCAACGGACTTTACACTTTCGGAGGAGGCACTGCTTATTCTCCGGTGTTGATTCCCTCCGCCAGCGGCCAGCACGATATTCACCCGGGAGATCCGCTTCCGGATTCCCTTACCGGGCTACTCACCGCAACACCCTATTCCTACACGGTGACCGCGGCCGCGAGCCTGACGCCAAAGGGCGATAAGTTTGATGAAGCGGCGGTCCGCCGCGAGGCCTACAACTTCTACTTTCAGGACACCTGGAAAGCCACCGCCCGATTGAGCGTGAACTATGGCTTGCGCTACGAAGTGAACAGCCGTATCCATGAAGCGAAACATCGCACGTCGCTGGCAATTCCGATTGGACCAAACGGGCAGCCCGCAGATTTCCTCACTCCGGGCACAAAACAAATCTACGTATACAATCCGCAACCTCCCTACGCCATGGATTGGAAGGGGTGGGGCCCGCGCCTATCCGTGGACTACGGCCTGACCAAGCACACTACGCTCCACGCTGGCGGCGCCATCACCACGATACTGCCTAACCTGTGGCTGCAGAATTACGTTACCGGTGCTTTCCCCTTCATCTTTCAGCCCTTGGTGACCGCACAGCCCAGCTTTCCGCTGAGCTTTCAGGATTCCGTTGCGCCCCTCACGCTTCCTGCCGTCTACACCACGCAGGGGAAACTCCTCTTTTCCTCCGGAAGCAGCAGCAACCTTTCTCCCAACATCTCTATGGACGTGCAGCGATTTCAGAACGACTTGGCCGCTCTCACCGCCGGCAATCAGGTTCAATTATTCTCGGCCATCAGTTTCGATCCACATTCCCGCAACGGTTACATCGCCACGGACACGTTGGGCATCGATCATGAAATCGGGGGCGTCAAAATGAGTGCTTCGTACGTGGGCACCGTTGGAGTTCATCTTGCCAGCGTCCTCTCGCCGAACGGTTATGGAGGCGCGGACCCGGCCTTTGCGCCCTACACCCAATTCAACTCGGCGGGCCATGCTATCGGCGGTTTCGGTCCCGAGTCCGTGATGACTACCGGATCGCATTCCAGTTATCACGCGCTGCAAACGAGCGTGAGCCAGAACACCGCCCGGATGGGCCTCAGCTTCCAGGCGAGCTACACGTTTTCCAAGAGTATTGATGACACCAGCGCCGTACCTGGAGGCATTTCCGGAAGTCCCGGCGTGATTTTGCAGACCTTGCCGCAGGATCCCTTTAATCCAAAAGCCGACAAGGGCCCTTCCACTTTCGATGTGACCCATGTTTTCACGCTAAGCCTGATGCAGGCCTTGCCCTTGGATCGCGTGCGCTTTCTCCAGCCGTTGGGCAAGACGCTTACCAAAGGCTGGCAGCTCTTGAACATCACCACCTTGACGACTGGTCCCCCGTTCACCGTTTATTCCGGTGTCCAGCAGACCGGCGCAGGCGCCGGAGGAACCGATCGCCCCGACCTATTGGCCATGCCGAGTTTTTCCACCGGCCGCACCGTGCGCGAGGACTACTTCGGCATGGGCGCAGCCAACAGCGCCTTTTTCCAAATCCCCATCAACGTCCCCGGCGGGACCGGACCAAACCAGGGCCGTTTCGGCACGCTTGGCCGCAGCACCTTTCGCGGCCCGGGCTTTCGCGATTTTGACATGGCCTTGATCAAGAACACCTCTTTCGGCCATCGCGGAAATGGCGAACTCGCTATCCTTCAATTTCGCGCCGAGTTCTTCAATATCTTTAACGAAGTCAATTTCGGCTTGCCGTCCAACATCGTCCTCGGCAGCGGCTTCGGCGTCATCAGCAAGACCGCGGGCCCATCGCGGCAGATCCAGTTCTCCCTCAAGCTGAACTATTGACCCTTCGTCCTCGCTTCATTTCCCACCGGCCGAATCACAAAGCCGGTTCGCCCGCGGCGTCGCAACGACGCGAAAAAATTCAGCAACTGCTTCCACGGCACATATTTCCTGTTCAGCAGGCGATTTCCATATTCGGCGTCGGCTCCCGTCACGATTTCGGCGCGTGCATCCACCCACTTTCCCAACAAGTTGCCGCGCATGTCGCACGGCGCGATGCGCACGCGTCCATTGTTCCGAATGCGCTTCACCTTTCCGGAGTTTCCAATGGTGTACGCGTACAGCCGGGCCGCATCGCTGGCAAGATCGCGAGCCGGATCGGCCGCGAACCACACCGGCGTTTTCACGCCATCGCCGCTCTTCTTGAACGTTTCGAGGTTCAGATACTTGTGTCCGGCAAACGCCGAGAATCCCATCGCATCGCTCCTGCTAGCGCGTCAGTTCG
>JBGQDD010000207.1:0-6325 GCA_041495665.1 Candidatus Acidiferrum sp. | reverse complement strand
CCAGCACCAGCGCCGCGATTCCCGGAGTCTTATCCTTGAGCAGTTTTTCGATCACCGGAATCAGGAACGCCAGCGTCTTGCCGGTTCCCGTCTGCGCCGTCGCCAGCACATCCTTGCCTTCCAGCGCTTGCGGGATTGCCGCAGCCTGTATCGGAGTCGGCGTGGTAAACCGCGCCGCTTCCAATCGCTCCTTCACATAAGGAGAGATCAACATTTCGGAAAAGCGCGCTGAGGCGCATTCCGCCAGAGGCTCCGAAGAGCGCTCTGATTTCACTTCTGAAACATTCAACATTCAGTATTACTTTCTTACTGGCAGAAGCCGTCGCGGTGCGCACACGAATTCTCGGGCGGCCGGCGGCTTGCTTTGCCAGTCTTGTTTTAGATTACGCGTAAAACTTACGGAGGAAACTGGAGGCGGGGAGTCTCAGATCAAGAACTGCACCAGAGGGACCGCACAACACAGCCGAGGTAATAAGCGCAGACGAAGTATACCACAACTCGATTCGTTGTGCGGGGATTTCCGAGTAGGGACGGTCTTTTTTTCAACTGTTTCATACTGTTCTGGAGCCGGGGCGAATTCAAATACCGCCCCTAAGTCTTTCATTTAACTCTCCTTATCTCGGAAGTGGTTGCTGCCAGGATAGTTCTGGAAACAAATTGCAAGATTCTTATCTGCTTCCGTTCTAATATCAGAACAAAGCATCACGCATCCCAAGGACCCCATGCCCCTTGTTGAGCTGATTGCTGTGCTGTTTGCAATTCTGGCGATCGCCACTCCCTTCATCACCCTCGTTCTGCTGGGGAAGTACAAGAAACTGCGTCAGAATTTGGACCAGCTCGCGGAAGAGAATTCCCGGCAACACGCCTCCTTCCAGCGCGAGGTTGCCGATCTTAAGCGTCAACTCACCGCCGCCGTCCATCCCGTTGCGCCATCTGTTGGTGAACCTGCACAGCGACCGGCTGTGCCCTCCGCTCCAGCAGTAAAGGAAACTCCAGTTTCAACGCCCCGCGTTGACTTACCGACGCCAGTGAAACTGCCTGCACCGATGTCGTTTCCTACTTCGGAAAAGAGGCCTGAGCCGCCACCGCTGCAAAAGCCGCAAGAACCTGCTCCTCCTGTTGCGCCATCTCCCGCAGCCATTGCTCCTGCGACCCCGCCAGCGCAACAAATTCCGGCGGCGCCACCGCCGCCTGCTGAGCCGAAGCTCATTTTGCCGGCGGCGGCGAAAACGCCTGCCGAAATAAGACCGTCTGTCCCCGTTGTTCCGCCACAAACAATTCCGCCATCCGTTCCTTCGTCTCAGCCGCCTGCTCCGCGCATTCCCGTGCCCCCGCCGCGCGCACCGGCGGGTATTCCTCCCGCCGCTGCTGCGCGCGTCTCCGCGCCACCGCCGATCTCTGCGTATCGCGTGCCCGCTCCGAAGCCCACATTTCAGCAGCGCATGAAAACGGTATCCGCGATCGAAGAAGCCCTGGGCACGAACTGGCTCAACAAACTCGGCATCATCATTCTCGTCGTGGGCGTCGCTCTCTTCGGCATCTACGAACTCGGCGCACTTGGCGCGTTCGGCAAAGTCGGCATTTCCTACCTCGCCTCCGCTTTTCTCCTTGTAGGCGGCATATATCTGGAAAAGAACGAACGCTATCGCCTCCTCGGCCGCACCGGCATCGGCGGCGGCTGGGCGCTGCTCTTTTTCAGCACCTTTGGGATTTATCACGTTGAAGCCATGCGCGTTCTCCCACTCAACGCTGGTGGGCTCACGCTCGACTGCGCCCTCATGCTAATCGTCGCGGTGGCAATGGCGCTGCATACTCTGCGTTATCGCTCGCAATTCGTAACTGGGCTTGCCTTCTTGCTGGGATATTCCACGGTCGCGCTCAGCCAGGACACTGTCTACAGCCTGTCCGCCGGTGTTTTCCTCGCCATCGGACTTGTCTCCATTGTTCTGAAGATGGGCTGGTTCGAGCTCGAAGTCTTCGGCATTCTCTCCAGCTACCTGAATCATCTCTATTGGCTCTACCGCATCCTCGGCATCGAGGGTGCTCACGGCCGCCACTTCGAGCAATATCATGCCAGCCTAGCTTTGCTTTTCTTCTACTGGCTGACCTTCCGCATTTCCTACATCGCTCGCAACATTAAAACCGACTTCGAAGAACACATCTCCACTGTTGCCGCGATTTTGAACGTGGGGTTGCTTTTGGGATGTATGAAATTCCAGTCCGTTCAGCCGGAACTGGCCTACATTGCTCTCTTAGTCGTCGGCGCTGCTGAATTCCTTTGTGCACAAATCCCCGCCACCAAGCGCCGGCGCGAGGCGTTCGTCGTCCTCACCGTAGCGGGAACGGCGCTCATGCTGGCCGCCGCTCCTTCCCATTACACGTACAAGGCCAACGACGTGGCCATCCTCTGGCTCGTGGGCGCCGAAGTTTTCCTGATCGCCGGCGCGATCGTGAAAGAAGTCGTTTTTCGCCGCCTCGGCCTTCTTACCGGGCTGCTCGTTGGCTTGCATCTTGTCGGCACCGACTTCCGTCAGCTCGTCGCGTTCCGCGCCACAAGCGAGGACCTCGCCCTGGCTTCGGGAGTGCTCTTCGCTGTGTGCGCCGTCGTCTTCTACGTCAATGCCCTCGGGGTTGGCTCGCGCTGGAAAAATTTCTTTGCTGACTCGCCCGATCGTCCTCTGCTGACCGTTCATTCCTATCTCGGTGCATTCGCCGCCGCATCCGCTGCCTGGGCTCTTTTCTCTCATGATTGGACTGCGCTGGTTTTCGCTGCCATCATGCTGATCGTCGCGGCGCTTGGCCGCGCTCTCGAATCTCCCCACCTGCAGGTACAGTACGCCCTTCTTGGCGCGCTCACCGTGTATCGCGGCATCGTCGTCAATCTGCATCTCGAATCTCCAGAGCACGCTCACGTGCGAATGCGGCTGCTTACTCTCCCCATTCTCGGCGCAGCGTTCTATCTCACCGCCAAGTTAGCTGCCCTGCGCGATGATCCCGAGCAGCGCACTATTCGCGGCCTATTCGCCGCCGCAGGCAGCGCTTTCTTTGCTCTTCTCATCTGGTTCGAAGCCCCGGAGCTTTGGCAGCCCCTCGCATTTATCGCTTTCGCGGTGCTCCTGTCCGAGGCCGCACGTGCGCTGCGCTATCACGCGCTTGCCTGGCACTCGCATCTTCTCACCGCTCTCGCCGTGTTCACGGCGCTCACGGCCGATCAGGGCGGCATCCACAGCTGGCACACCATTCCTGTGCGCGCTTTCAGCGCCTTGCCGGTCGTGGTCGGCGGCTATTGGCTCGCCAAGCGACTTGGCGCCGCGGACGAGCGCCACCTCGGGCTTGCGCGCGTGGCCTACACTTGGGCGGCCACCGGGATGATGGTCTGGGTCCTGCAGGAAGCCCTCCGCGCGCCCTGGATTGCCGTCGGCTGGATCATTTTCGCCGTCCTGCTCGCGCTTTCCACGCGCCGGATTCGTTACCAGCAGCTCGCCTGGCAAGCCAACGTCGTCGGTCTCTGCGCTCTGGTCCGCGCGTACTTCTACAACTACGACCTCGAGCAAAAATTCTGGGGCCCCATCTCCCTGCGCATCTTCACCATTTCAATCGTCGCCGCGGGCTCGTACTTCCTCTCGCGAAAAGCCGCTCCCGAAGAACGTTATAACCGCGCCATTGCGTTCCTTCATTCATTCGCGGCCACCGGACTCCTGGCGCTCCTCGCCTGGTACGAATCTCCCAACGGCTGGCTGGCCCCGCTCTGGGCCACGTTTGCGCTGGTACTGGCGATTGTTGATCAGCGCTTCGAACTCGAAGAATTGCCTTGGCAATCGCACATTCTCGCTGCGCTAACGCTGGTTCGCAGCATCAGCGTGAATCTCTATGTCACCGCCACCTGGCACGGCATCAGCGTGCGCCTCTTGTCGCTTGCCATTGTCGCCGTGATCTTCTATGCGCTCTCACGCCTCATCCGCATGCCCGACGAGTGGCGCCGGCGCGACATCCACCACGTCTACTCCTGGGCCGCATCCGCCATCGGCGGCCTGCTCCTCTGGTATGAGCTGCAAACGCAGCCCACCAGCATCGCCGTGGCCTGGGGCGCTTTTGGTCTGGTGCTCTTTGAGTACGGCCTGTTGCGCAAGATCACGCAGTTCCGTTATCAAGCGTACGTTGCGCTCATCGCTGCCTTCACCCGGATTTTCTTCTCCAATCTCACCGCCAGCGAGCCCGGCGAATTCTGGGGCCCGCGGATGTACACCATCCTCCCGCTCGTCCTGATTTTCTTTTTCGTTTACGCGCAACTGCCGCCAAAGGAAGAAAACACCGGCCGCGACCGCCGCCTGCACTTCGACGTTCTCCTCGCGTACCTCGGCACGGCCACCCTCGTGGCGCTTTTCTATTTTCAGTTTCCGCTCGAATGGGTTGTCACCTCCTGGGCTGCCGTTGTTTTCGCGCTGCTTGGGGCCGCGCTGCTTCTGGATCGCCCGCTCTTCCTGCATCAGGGATTGCTTCTGACGGTCGGTGTTCTCGGTCGGGGCATGGCTCACAATCTATTCGGCGCCGGCTATTTCAGCGGTGGCGATTGGAAAGGCGATTACTTCGTGCTCAGTTCGGCAGCCGCTATTTTGCTGGCAAGCCTGTTCTTTGCTTTCCGTCTCCGTGGGCGTTACAGCATCCCCCAGAATGCGAGCCCCTGGGTCAGGCGGCTCGCGGTGATTGCCGGTCGCCCCGAACAAGTGGAGTTTTTCATCCCCATCATCCTGGTCACTTGCATGCTCGCTTTGAAAATGAAGTCGGGCATGGTCACCGTGTCGTGGGGAGTTGAAGGCGTGTTGGTCTTTCTGCTGGCGCTCGCTGTCAAGGAGCGAAGCTTCCGCCTGACCGGGTTGGGTATACTTTTGCTCTGCGTCGCAAAAGTCATGGCACTCGATGTCTGGGATCTTCCACCGCGAGACCGGTACGTAACATTAATCATCGTGGGTGCGGCGTTGGTATTTGTTTCGTTTCTCTACACCAGATACCGCGACACCATCCGCCAATACCTATGAAGCGCTCCGTTGTTTTCATCGTTTTCTTTCTCATCCTGGGCTTCGCGCTCGCCGGGCTCTATTGGAGCCAGCGCCGCCCCAAATCCACTCCCGTCTCTGCCAACGCCATCTTGAATATGGCTGCCGACGCGCAGCGCGATCTCTCCCGCATTCCCATGCACTTCACGTGCCTCTCCGATGAGCAAGAAATCGCCATCGGCAAGGAGCTGGCCTCTCGCTATGCAACGCAAACGCGCAAGCTCACTCCCGAAGAAGAAGGTCTCGCAAAGTATGTCACCCGCGTCGGGGGCACAGTTGCAGTCCACGCGCATCGGCATTTGCCGTATACCTTCACCGTTCTGCCCGATCACAACACGATCAACGCTTTTTCTCTTCCCGGCGGACCGGTGTACATCGGCGAAGGCATGCTCGACCTGATGATGAGCGAAGACGAGCTCGCCAACGTCCTCGCCCACGAGATCGAGCACATCGACCACTATCACTGCGTCGAGCGCGTGCAATTGGAAGCGAAACTGAAGGATCTCAATCTCGACGTCCTGGGTGCGCTGTTGCAGATCCCGCTCGATTTATGGCAAGCCGGCTACAACAAAGACGAAGAATTCGAAGCCGATCGCGAAGGAATGCATCTTGCAGTTCAGTCCGGCTACTCTCCGTACGGCGCCGTAGACCTGTTTGAACGCTTCGCCAAATTGTGCGACGAATACTTCATCCATGCGCAAAGCCCGGACCAGGAGCTCTCCGAGCTGGCCATTCAGAGTTTGAACGGTTATTTCCGTTCACACCCGCTCCCCTCCGAGCGTCTCGCGCAAGCCAACCGCATTATGGCCGAGCAACAATGGGAGGATCGCAAGACGCAGAAGCCCTTCCGCGTCGAGTACGAAGTTCACAACGGAGAATATGTGAAGTAAGAAGAGGAAATGAAATCTGGCTGGGGAATCTTTCGTCGGCTAAAACAATCCGGGGATCTTCATGCCGGCCATTCCGGGAATGCCGCCCGCAAGGTTTTTCATCTGGTTGGCGAGTTCTTCATCCACCCGCCGCGACGCTTCATTTACCGCCGCGCGAACCAAATCCTGCAGCATCTCCTGGTCCTTGCTCGCGAAAACGTCCGGCTCGATGCGGATGTCCACAATCTGTTTCTGGCCGTTCATCTTCACCGTAACCATGCCGCCGCCGGCCGAAGCTTCCACCGTCACGGAATTTACCTGCCGCTGCAGGTCTTCCTGCAGTTGCCGGAATCGCGAAAGCATCTGTTGGAGAGCGCTGACTTCCATCAGGATTCCTCTTGG
>JBGQDD010000206.1:0-6353 GCA_041495665.1 Candidatus Acidiferrum sp. | reverse complement strand
TACGAAAAAGCGATCTCCGCTGACCAGGAAGCCATCCGCCTTAAGCCGGACGATGCCAGTGCCTGGTACAATCTCGGCGTTGCCTACAAAGGCCTGCAGCAATACGACAAGGCGATCACTGCCTACCAGGAAGCCACCCGGCTGAAGCCGGACGATGCCGCTGCCTGGAACAATCTCGGCGTTGCATACGATGACTTGCACCAATACGAAAAAGCGATCTCCGCTGACCAGGAAGCCATCCGCCTTAAGCCGGACGATGCCAGTGCCTGGTACAATCTCGGCGGCGACTACAAAGGCTTGCAGCAATACGACAAGGCGATCGCTGCCTACCAGGAAGCCCTCCGGCTGAAGCCGGACGATGCCAGGGCTTGGAACAATCTCGGCAATACCTACGCTCACTTGCAGCAATTCGACAAAGCGATTGCCGCCTACCAGGAAGCCCTCCGTCTTAAACCGGACGATGCCAGTGCCTGGTACAATCTCGGCGCTGCCTACAAAGGCTTGCAGCAATACGACAAGGCGATCTCCGCTGACCAGGAAGCCATCCGCCTTAAGCCGGACTTTGCCAGTGCCTGGTCCAATCTCGGCGTTGCCTACCTCGGCTTGCAGCAATACGACAAAGCGATTGTCGCCTACCGGGAAGCCATCCGCCTTAAGCCGGACGATGCCATTGCCTGGTACAATTTAGGCATCACTTACGAGGTGCAAGGCGACCACTCAAGAGTGATGACTGTGTACGAAAAACTCAAAACACTCGACCAAACTCAGGCCGACGAATTTTTCCGAAAAATAGTCTTACCATAAACCCTGGACCCGAAAAAGAAAATGACGGCTGCCTAGCTGGTTCCTCTGCCGATCTGATCCTGACGAGGCGACGTCACGAGAGGGCGACACCTGTATAATTCACGCTGGATTCAAGAATCGGGGCGCAGCCTTGCTTCTCCGAAGTCCATCATGGAAGGGCACCGTGGCGGCAGATCAAGTATCCGGTAGCTAACACAAGCAGCACCAGCATCGCCACTGCAAACCAATCAATTACGGTACTGTGCGTGATATCCTCCTCCAACAAGGTAGAGAAATACCTGCGGTCCCCAGGTATTCCGGATGAGGAATCACTCTCAATGTTCTTGCCGATGGTCTTTGAGCCTCCGACAGCGGCGCGGTGGCGCCGATCTCCAACCCAAAAAATCACTGTGAATACCCCGGCCAAGAGAGTGACCACCCAACTAAGTGGCAGCGCCTCGCGGTGAACCCAGGCAAAAGCCGCGGCAAAGGCTGCATAGACGACGCCCCAGCTTGCAAGGATCTTCAGGCGATACTCAGACGCGAAACGGTGCTCCTCGAACATATGCTTGTATAATTCTTCAATGCTGATCGGCATGGCCCTCTCCTCTCCATAACAGCACCAAGTGACGCGCCGGATGCCCTATACGCGGGTTGGCGTGTGGGACTTTTCACTTTTCCTCAAACTTCTCGCAACATGGCTGCCTCATCTTTCGCGCCCCACGAGATGCGGCATTTTGATTTTTCCTCGCGAGGTCTTCAAGAGTTCTTACTTTCCGCCTTTAACTTTCGACCGTTAACCTCCCGCGGCTATTACCTTTTCTCTGAAATCCCCGTGATGGCGCTACCTTCTTCCGGTGTAACGCCGCGCGGCCGGGTCGGACTTCGAAGCGCACGCCTTCCGCGTGCTGCAAATAGGCAACGATCTCAAACAAATTGCGGGCGGTCGGATTGCCATTCGGGCCAAACATCTGGTGGAGAGTCTTTACGTGGATCTTGGTATGCGCGGCCAGCTTGGGAAAGCCAACTGTGGCATTGATGTAATCACGCAACAGCTCTTTGCCGAGCGCCACTTCGCCAGAGAGCAGACTCTCCAGAGCGTCGCTCAGAATCCCTCTCCGAAATGCGGGATCGCGTTTCATATCCGCTTGAACCGTTTCTCTGAAATCTCGCGTCAAAGCCATGTTTATTCCCCTTCTTCCTCTTTCTGCTGCCTCTTCCTCTGCTTGTAGTCTTCCCATCGCTCAAGCGCCCAACTGATATCGATCTCCTGGCGCTGTTTCGTTCCACCTCCAAGAAGAATCACAACTTGTTCGCCCTCTTTTCCAAAGTAAACGCGGTAGCCGGGGCCAAAATTGATTCTGCACTCAAAAACGCCGGCGCTGACACCCTTAACGTTGGAAAAGTTCCCAAGCCCAATCCGGTACAGCGCCGTGGTCACCTTTCGCCGGGCCTCTGGATTTAAGTTGCCGCGCCACTCGCGAAAAGGGCTGTTTCCGCCACGGTCCAGATACTCGCGGATCTCAACCATCATGTCGATAGTAGCATATATTGTACCATTGTCAACGAATATGGCGCCGCCCGTCTCGTTTTTACTTCAATATTGAGAGTTGCGGTTCCCCCCCGCCTTGTTCGCCTCAGGCTGACGAACCACAAAGAGATTTACTTCCTGCTCCTCCCGCAGCACCTTTAAGGGTGCTATCATTGCCAAACGAGGTGAGTATGTTCGACATCAAGAAAGACATTCAAGCCATGACCACATTCCGGCGCAATCCGGTAGAATTCATGAAACGTCTTAAGAAAACCAAGAGACCCCTGATTCTCACCGTCAATGGCAAAGCCGAAGCGGTCGTGCAGGATGCCGAAGCCTATCAGCACCTGCTCGACATCGCGGCGCAAGCCGATGCGGTTGAGGGAATCCGTCAAGGGCTTGAGGACGTAAAGAAGGGCCGCGTCCGCCCGGCGCGCGAAGCTTTGGAAATGTTCCGCCGCATCCATGAAATACCTCGTTAAGCTGACCGCCCGCGCCCTGCGGGACATGGAAACAATTTACAACTACGTTGAAGCGGATGCTTCCCAGCACGCGTTCGCTTGGTTCAATCGTCTCGCCAAATCGATATATACTTTGGAGCGATTTCCGGGTCGTGGCCCGGCCATCTCCGAAAACAAAAAGCTTCGCCATCTCCTCTTCGGGAAGAACCCGCACGTCTACAGAATTATTTACGCCGTGGATAAACGCAATCATGTTGTGAACGTGCTGCACATTCGGCACGGCGTCAGGGCCGCCCTTTCGGAAGATTGAGAACGTATTTGGAGCGCCCCGCATTCTCCGCCTCGCTGAAGGACCATTCCACGATTCCGGTCGAACGCGCATCTGCACTAAACAATTCAACGGCTCGCGGCGGCGGCCATTTCTGTTTTTCTCGATTCGTTCCAGAGCTGAATGTATGGCTCCAGATCCTTCATCATTTTTTGGAATTGCGGGAGGTCCAGGGATTGCGCGCCGTCGCTGATAGCTTTCTCCGGCGCGGGATGCACTTCCACGATTAACCCGTCGGCGCCGATCGCCACGCCCGCGCGGCAAAGCGCCGGCACGAGGCTGCGTTTTCCTGTTGCGTGACTCGGATCCAGAATCACCGGCAGGTGCGTCAATTCGTTCAGGGCGGGGATCGCCGCAATGTCGCAAGTGTTCCGCGTCACGGTTTCAAACGTGCGAATTCCCCGCTCACACAAGATCACATCGGGATTTCCGTGCGCCGTAATATATTCCGCGGACATCAAGAGTTCTTTCACCGTGCAGCTCAATCCGCGTTTCAACAGCACCGGACGCCCGCATTTTCCCAGCGCTTTCAGCAGCATGAAATTCTGCATGTTGCGCGCGCCCACCTGCATCACATCGGCATAGTTCGCCACCAGATCCACGTGCACCTCGCTCATCACTTCCGTAATAATCGCCAGCCCGGTGGCCTCTTTCGCCTTTTTCAGCAGCTTCAATCCTTCTTCTTCCATCCCTTGAAAATCGTACGGCGAAGTCCGCGGCTTGAACGCGCCGCCGCGCAACATTTTCGCGCCGGCTTTCGCCACGCCTTCCGCCGCCTGCATGATCTGTTTTTCGGATTCCACCGAGCACGGCCCGGCCATCACCACGAATTCACTGCCCCCGATTTCCGTTCCATTCACTTTTATTTTCGTTTTTCCGGCGCGAAATTCCTTGCTCACAAATTTGTATGCCGCAGAAATCCGCACCACCTTCTCCACTTGTGGCATGGCTTCGACGGACTCGAAACACGCAGTCACATCTCCTACCCCGACGACGCCGATAACCACGCGCTCTTCCCCTTCGATGGAGTGCACCTTGTATCCGAAGTGCGCCACTTGCTGGCGAACTTCATCGATCTGTTCTCGCGTGGCGTGCAGCTTCATGGAAATAATCATGGCTCGGTCCTCTCAACTCCCGGTTTTCTTTTCTTCAAAAGTTTTCCCAAAAATACTTTCCTAAAACAAAAAACCCACTCGCTGCGAGTGGGTCGGATCTTTTTTCTGCTGAATCCGTTTACAGAAACGCCCCTCGCCGCCTAGTTGGGTGGGCCGCTAAATCGAAACCAATACGAGTGGGCGATGCAAATCATGCGCTTAGTGTATTTCGTCTCTTTCCCAGACACAACAAATTCTTTTCGCAAACAAGGCTGCCACTAAAATCGATACGACTTCAGAAAAAAAGAACCGCAATGCGATAGCGCGAGAATCCCGCCGCTGCGTTCGCGCGGCACGCCCCCACCGCCGCTTTGCTATAAGGACCGTTCCGAATCTTTCGCTCCAGATCTTCCGGCAATTTGTTCAGGTCAGTCGCCTCAAATCGGATCATCGCTCTTGCTGACGTGCCCGCAAATCCCGCATCTGTCTCGCATGTTTTCCGCGCGGCGTCCGTCGCGTTGGCCGACCGGAATCCCTCCGCGCTGAGCAAGAAAATCACTTTCTGTTCCTGCTGCTCAACACTTAATTCCGGAACAATTTGTGAAAAATCCTGGACGGCGAAGAGGCCCCCCGGCCCGTGCACCGCCGCGATGCCGACGGAGGTGAGCCGCGGGTCCAGGATATTCTTGCGGTGGCCGGGCGAATTCATCCAGCCGGCATGAATGATCTGGGGATTCGGACCGATGGCGATATTCTCGGCGATGACACTGAAGCGCGCGCCGGCTTCGGCGAGGCGGCCCTCGAGGTTGGACTCGCTGGGGAGTTGGTGCTCGAGCATATTCAGATCGGCCATGCGGAGCGCATGGAGACGCGCCGCTTTGAAAAGAGCATCGTCCCATTGGAGTGTGGAAAGTCCTTGCGCGGTGCGTTCGCGATTCAGGGCCTGGAAGAGCTGGCGCTCCGAGTCGTTGCGCTGCAGTTGCGCGTTCGCGCTCGTCGAAAAGAAGAAGAGAAATACGGCGGCCGAAAGAAATTTGGAATTTCTCATGCCGGTGAAAACTATCCGCGGACGCGGACGGCGCTAAAGCTGAGAACCACGTGGCCGCCGGCAGTAGGACGGCCGAAGCTCAGCATGGGGCTGAAGCGGGAGAAGAGCAGCATCTGGTCAAGATGGCGCCGAAGTTCCAGGCTGCTTGGGCCGGAGAGAATTTGATAATCGGTCATGTGGCCCTGGGCATCGACGGTGACGTCCAGCAAGAGGCCGTGCGGCAAGGAAAGTTCGAGATCGTCCTGCTCCGGCGCCCAGGATTGCGGATAGTCCGAAAGAGAAACCAGCTCGGCGGGACGCATCAGATTAAGAGTCACGTCGTTCTGGACGGCGCGCACGGTGGTACCCGGCAAGATCATCTGGAGCACCAGCACGAAAACGAGGATAGCGGAGAAGAATCCGCCGGTGGCCGGGACGGTGAGCGGGCGGAAAACGTTGTCGAGCAAAATTTCGGCGCGATCCTTCATGCGACGCATGCGGCTCGGCCAATCCTGCAAATGCTGCGCTTGAGCAGCAGCGACCTTGATGCGCACGGCGAGATCGGCAGGCGGAATGTTTTTGGGCACACGCGAAAACATAACGGCCAGTTTGCGGAAGCGTTCCAGTTCCTCGCGGCAAACGTTGCAACCTTCCAGGTGCTGCCGAATCTGGATGCGCTCTTCAACGCGCGCTCCACCAGTTACAACATCATCGAGATAACCCGCCAGTTTGGTTTTCACCGTGTTGCACTTCATTGGACACCCTTGCCCGTGGAACTTGCCCGCGGGGACGTACCATGCGAAGAAACGGCGACTCGCCGCGCGGCCGAAAATGCATCGCCGAAAGGCGACGGCTGAGATTCGGAAACGTTGCCGTGTGAAGCCGTTTGCGAGCGATCAGCGTGAAGCTGGTGTCCGCCCAAAAGCGGCTCAAGAATTTCTTTCAGCGCGCGGCGTCCGCGAAGGATGCGGGACTTAACCGTGCCAACGCTGCACTCCAGAACTTCCGCGACTTCCTCGTAACTCAAACCTTCGAGGTCGCGCAAAATCACCGCGCTGCGAAAGACATCGGGAATCTGCTGCAAAGCGCCGTGAACGGCTACTTGAATTTCCAGAGCGGCGAGCTGCTC
>JBGQDD010000205.1:0-6381 GCA_041495665.1 Candidatus Acidiferrum sp. | reverse complement strand
CGGGGCGCAGATTGACGCCGAAACGACGGATCCGCCCACGTATTTTCAGCAGATCGCGAAGGAATTGAGGACGTCGTACGAGTTGGCGCACTACCCGACGAATTCGGACAAGGATGGAACGTTTCGGAAGATCGTGATCCGGCCGAAGCAAGCGGGATTAAAGGGTCCGGACGAAGACGGGTTACTTTTCGCGTTGAAGAGAGCTCAGCACAAATAGCCCCCATTGTGCAATTTGTCAAAGTCTGCGGGTCCGAGAGGAGCCGGACCGTAGGAACTATCTGAAATAACCCCGATTGTGGAGTTTGTCGGAATCCTCGGCCCAGCGGTCGCAAAGCGGGGCGAAAGAGCGAAGGCAACCCTTCGTGGAGCTAGGCGGCATCACAGAGAGGAGGAGTTTGGGCGGGGCTTGGCCGGAAGGGCAAAGTTGTTGTTCGGCCTGGCGTTTCGTTCAGGGTATAATTGAGCGTTCCAAGCCGCTGGGAGTCCCAGAGAAAGTCCCTGGCTCTTCTGGACGGTGGCGCGGAACCCCAGATTCGAGAGAGAGGTGAAGTTTGCGCCGTACTTCATTCCTGGCGGCCGTAAGACGGCCGACATTCCTGGCGACCGTTAAGCGGTCGGCTCTATTGGTGATGACCGGACTGTTTCTGCTAAGCGCCACGCAGTGCGATGCTCAAATCTTCCATAGGAAGAAGAAGGTCAATAAGTCGACCAGCGCGGAGAATACCGCGGAGCCCGACAAGATTCTGTATGACAAGGCCATGGGCGACATCAAGCGCGGGCGGCATGAAGTCGGCCGGCTAAACCTGCAGACGCTTATTAACACCTATCCGGACAGCGAGTATCTGGCCAAGGCTAAGTTAGCCATCGCCGATTCGTTTTATAGAGAGGGCGGAACGGCGAATTTGACGCAGGCTGTCCAGGCGTACAAGGATTTCGACATTTTCTTCCCCATGCTGCCGGAAGCGGCGTACGCGCAATTGCAGGTGGCGATGACGCACTACAAGCAGATGGAGAAACCGGACCGCGACCGCACGCACGTTCGCGCGGCTGAGGATGAGTTCCAAACGTTTCTGTCAAAGTACCCGAATGATCCGCTGGCGCCAAAGGCCGAGCAGCGTTTGCGCGAGGTGCAAGAACTGCTGGCGGAAGGTGACTTCCGCATTGGTTACTACTACTACGTGAAGGAAGACAAAAAGGCCGCGGAATCCCGGCTACGAGCGATCGTAAGCCGCTACCCCCTTTACAGCAAGTCGGATCAGGCTCTGTGGATGCTCGGGAACATCTGGCAATCCACGGAGAAAAAGGAACTCGCCGCTCCGTATTACGCGCGGATTGTCCGCAATTATCCGCTGTCACCGCTGGTTCCCAATGCCAAGAGCCGGTTGAAGGCACTGGGTGCGCCGGTGCCGCAACCCGATCCCCAAGCCGTGGCCTGGATGACCGCAGAACAGAATGCGCCCCGGCCGCATGAAGCGTTCATTAAGAAACCGCTGAAACTGATAAAGACAGGCCCGGAGCAGGAGATGCGCGTGGCGGCGACAACCGGGAAGCCGACGATGACTCCGGAGTCGGAGAGCGAAGCGGGAATTGACATTTTGAAGGGCGGGAACCAATCGCAAATCGGCGGCGCGGGAACGGGAATCGTCGCGACGGTGACGCCAGGAAGTACCGGGGGAACAACGGGCGGGGCGGAGAATGTGGCTCCAGCGACTGATGGAAGCGAAGCGAATCCTGCGGCGCAACCTGATCCGAACGCGCCACCGACCACGGAGAATTCCGCGAGCGGTAGGGCGGCGGGAACTGCCGAGGCCACGCCCAAGACGGATACAACACCGGCCGCCGCGGGTCAGGCTAGCGATGCAGCCAAGGCGGATGGCGCAACGGCACAGGACGCGATGCAAAATGGAACCAATGGGAAAAGCAAGAAAGAATCAACCAGCAAGAAAAAGAAGGGTCTGAGAAAAATCGTCCCCTGGTAAGTTTTTGCAGCGGGGCGAAGATCAGGAGAAACACCACGGGGTGCGGCTGAAGGGAGCCGTACCCCGTGTGCATTTAGCGCCATTGGTGGGATGGTTGGGGCCAAAAACGTAGTATTCACTTCCGACACACACCTACCCTGTTGAGATTGACGCACACTCCAGCGGGTGCTCCAATATATTGGTGTAGGTCATTTGGTATGGCTGCGCGCTAAGTGTGGCCCATACAGGCAGAGTATCGTCGGAGGACGTTCGGTGGCCAAGATTCTGGTTGCGGACGACAACAGTAACATCCAGAAGATGGTGGGGCTGGCCCTGAAAGATCAGGGTATCGACGTTGTTGCCGTGGGCAACGGCGAAGCAGCCGTGCGGAAAATCTCCGATTTGCACCCGGACCTGGTGCTCGCCGACGTATTCATGCCGGTCCGGAACGGGTATGAAGTTTGCCAGTACGTAAAGTCGGATCCCTCGTTAGCGCATATCCCGGTGATTCTGCTGGTGGGCGCGTTCGATCCGCTGGATGAACAAGAAGCCCAGCGAGTCGGAGCAGATGGCGTGTTGAAGAAGCCGTTTGTTCCGCCAGATCCCCTGATTTCGATGGTTAAGTCCGCGCTGCAACGCGCGGGAGTGGCTCACGGGCACGCCAGCGCCGCGAAAACTCCGGAACCAGAGGTTTTGAAGGGCACGGACCTCTTCACCCCAAGTGGCGCGACTGTGCCGACGCTGGGTAGCATCCCTGCGCAGATGCCCTCACCTGAGCTAGCCATTGCACCTTTGGATCAGGAAAGTTTTGTGGATGAAGTACCGGCGCGTCTCGCGCCCGTGCGGATTGATAGTGGTTCGCAAACGGTAGCTTTCGGCAGCCTCCTAGAAACACCCGCGGATGAGAAGGATGAGGAAATCGGTTTTCCGCCGCCGGTGCATCCCGAATTGGAGAGGGAGCGCGATTGGCGCGATCCGGATACCGAGGAAACAGACGAGGAAGCGGAAGAAGAAAAGCCTGCGGCGTCCTGGCGGCATGAGGAATCGGAGAGTTACGCCGGAGCCGGAGCCAAGAGCGCGGCAAAGGATTGGCGCTCCGGCGGTTTCGAGCAGATTCTAGCGGGAAAGACAAAGGTGGAGTCCTGGGAGCCGGCAGACGAAAAACCGGAACTCGTCGGGAAGGCGCCGGCAGCAAACAATCTTGAAGCAGAAGCGCCCCCGGCCACAATCGTGGAAGCAACAAAACTCACAGGAACGATTTCGACCGCGCCATTTGGGAGCGACGCGTGGGCAGCGGCGAGTTCGACTGTTCCTGCGGAGCAGAGTTCGACGGAGACAGCCACGGCGGTGGAAGAAATAGCGGGCGTGAAGAACCAGGAACAAAAATCGGCAGAAGCGGTGGTGGCTAGCGCGCCCCAAGTGACGCCAGCCGAACCGCAGACGAAAACATCCAAGGACTCTTGGTTTTCTGTTCCATCAAATCCGTGGAACGCTGAGATGGAGAAGGCGAACCGGCTAGCTTCGGCGTGGGATGCTGCCGTGCCGGTGGCCGCTGCTCCGGTGTCCAGCAACGGAACGGAAAAAGCTACGGCGGCCGTCAGCGAAACGACTCAGAGGGTGATCGAACAAGCGGCCTTGCCGGCAGCCGCTGTCGAGGCCATCCGCGAGGAAGCCGCTCAGGTAGCCGAAGACGCAGCGCAAGCCGTGGAGCAACACAACTCCGACGGAACAAGCTATTACGCACCTGAGGCACTTGTAGAGGCGCCAACGGCTCCGCCTGCGCTAACCCCGAGCATGGACGACCTGGTCGCCAGAGTGCTTGCGAGGATGAGTCCTGAAGTTCTGCAGGCAGTTACGCGCGAGATTCTGAAACCCGTCGTGGAAGCAATGGTCAAGGAAGAGATGAAGTTGAAGAAGTCCTGATTCCCTGCCCCGTAGCACCCAAGATTCACTCACCCTTTGTATTCATCAAAATTGAGCATTGCTCGGCAGGGCTGCGCCCGGCCGAATTGACGCAGCCGCTTTTCCCCTCGTATAGTCAAAGTTTACTCTGAACAAGATTTGGCGCTTGTAGGGCAGTCGCGCCGGAACTCTTTCCTGGAGAAGCGCACCGGATGGCTCGCGAGATAGCAAAGGCGTACGAACCGCAGCAGATCGAACCGCGGTGGGCAGACTTCTGGGTAAAGGAAGCGCTATTCCAGGCGGATGCGAATGCACCCGGGCCGATTTTCTCGATCGTGATTCCGCCACCGAATGTGACGGGCTCTCTGCACATCGGGCACATGCTGGACCACACGGAGATCGACATTCTCACGCGCTGGCACCGGATGCGAGGATACAACACGCTCTATTTGCCGGGAACGGACCACGCGGGGATTTCGACGCAGCGAGTGGTGGTGCGGCAGCTCGCGGAGCAAGGCATCAACTACCGGGAACTGGGGCGCGAGGAATTTTTGAAGCGTGTCTGGAAATGGAAAGAGGAGAGTGGCGGAACGATTCAACGGCAGATGCGGCAGATTGGGGATAGCTGCGACTGGTCGCGCGAAAAATTCACGTTGTCACCAGAACTGTCGCCCGTGGTGCGTGAAGCCTTTGTGCGGCTTTACGAAGAGGGGTTGATTTACCGGGAGAACCGGCTGTTGAACTGGTGTCCGGTGTGCCTGACGGTGCTGAGCGACCTGGAAGTGGTACATGAGGAACGGCAGGGACATCTGTGGCACATCAAGTATCCGGTGGCGGGAACGCAGGAGTTCCTGGTGGTGGCAACGACGCGGCCGGAAACGATGCTGGGCGACACAGCTGTGGCGGTAAATCCGGAAGACGAACGGTACGTGCACCTCGTGGGCAAAAAAGCGCTGCTGCCGCTGATGAACCGCGAGATTCCGATCATCGCAGACGCGATGGTCGACCGCGAGTTTGGGACGGGCGCAGTGAAAATCACGCCCGCGCACGATCCGAATGACTTCGAAGTGGGTCGGCGTCACAAATTGGCAGAAATCGATGTGATGACCGACGACGGCAAAATGAACGCGGCGGCGGGGGCTTACGCGGGGATGGACCGGTTCGAGGCGCGGAAAAAGATTGTCGAGGATTTGAAAGCCCTGGGATTGCTCGAAAAGATCACCGAGCACACGAACGCGATCGGTTTGTGCGAACGGAGCAAGACCATTGTTGAGCCGCGGGCTTCGACGCAATGGTTCTGCAAGATGAAGCCGCTGGCGGAACCGGCGATTGCGGCGGTGGAGCGCGGCGAGATTCAGATCGTGCCGGATAACCGGCGCGAGGAATATTTCAATTGGATGAGGAATATTCGCGACTGGACACTGTCGCGGCAACTCTGGTGGGGACACCGGATTCCGGCGTGGTACTGCAAAGAGAACAGGCATGTCATCGTGGCGCGCGAGGCGCCTGCGAAATGCGCGACGTGCGGGTCGGCGAATCTCGAGCAGGACTCCGATGTTCTGGACACGTGGTTCAGTTCAGGGCTGTGGCCGATTTCCACGCTGGGCTGGCCGGAGAACACCGAGGATTTCAAAACGTATTACCCGACGAGCTTGCTGATCACTGGATACGACATCCTGTTTTTCTGGGTGGCGCGGATGATCATGCTGGGAATTCACTCTACGGGCAAAGTTCCCTTCCGCGCTGTTTATCTGCATTCGCTGGTGCGTACCGGGAGCGGAGAGAAGATGTCCAAGTCCAAAGGGACGGGACTCGATCCGGTGGCGCTGAACCAGCAGTACGGGACGGATGCGATGCGATTCTGCCTGGCGTCGATGGCCGCGCCGGGGACGGACATCGTGCTGTCCGAGGACAAACTGACCAGCGCCCGGAACTTCGCGAACAAAATCTGGAATGCGGCGCGATTCCTGTTTGTGAATCTGGACAGGTTTGAAGAGAGTGGGACCAAATTGGACGAGCTAGCGGCCCCGGAGGTGCGCGCGAAAGCGCCGTATGCTTATCGTGGCCGCGTACCGCTGGTGGATGCGTGGATGTTTGCGCGTCTGGCCGCAACGGTGGAGTTAGTGAATGAGGCGCTGGCGAATTACCGGTTTCACGAGGCCGCGCAGGGCGTGTACCAGTTTTTCTGGGGAGACTTCTGCGATTGGTACATCGAGTGGGTGAAGCCGGAGCTGCAGAGCGCAGACCGCGAGCGGGCGACGGTGGCGTGGAAGAATTTGTTCGCGGCGTTCGATGCGGCGTTGCGGCTGCTGCACCCGTTTATGCCCTTTTTGACGGAAGAACTGTGGCACCAGTTGCCGCAAAGGGCAGGGGCAAAATCAATCGCGCTGGATCAATTTCCAGAAGCGCAAGACCATTGGAAGAACGCAAGAGCGATGGGGAATGTTGATGCGATCCAGGAAGTGGTCACGGCGCTTCGCAACATTCGCGCGGAACTGAAACTTGATCCCAAGAAGAGAGT